>NZ_DBHHRH010000015.1:0-138781 GCF_057240785.1 Alloprevotella sp.
AAGTGGTAGCCGAGCACTCCCCCTCATGGGGGAGATGGAGGGGGCTTTCTCATCAATCCCTCTTCCCTCTCGTCTCTCCACACAAAAAGGCCACCCAACACTGCGTTGGATGGCCTTTGAAAAATGTAGGGCCTGATGACCCATTTGAGGTTTGCTTATTCAGTTTCGTGCAAGCTCTCCGGCATCATGATAATGGTGCACTTGTTATTCTGCTTGAGAAGCACGTTTTTAGCAAAGTTCTGAATGTCTTGGCTTGTTACGCCGTTCACTGCAGCCTCGTAGCCTGTGCGGCCGTCTTGGTTCCAGAAAGTTTTGGCAGAGATAAGACCTTGCCAGTAGCCATTATTCTTTTGGCTTTCCTGGTATTCCTTAATCTCAAACTTCTTCACCTTGTCGAGTTCTTCGGCGGTCACGCCCTTTTCTGCAATCTCCTTGATAGCCTCATTCATGAGCTGAAGCGCCTGGTCCACATTGGCAGGCTTCACAGGGCAGTAGAGCTGAACCGAATACTGCGGGCGGAAACCATAGCTTGCGTTAGCACCAGCCTGCGTACTGTAGGCGATGCTGGCCTTTTCGCGAACGCTCTGGAGTACGCGGTCGTCGAGCACAGAACCAAAGGCGTTGATGATTTGCGCCTCTTTGAGTGAGTAGGGGTGGTTACCGTGGTAGAGGATCACGATGTTAGCCTTCGGCGTTTCCATAGAGCGTACAAACTTGTTGGTCACCTGACCATTGACAAGTTCAAGCTTCGGATCGCGGCGTACTTCCTTCTTCTTAGCTGCTGGGATAGACGCGAGATAAAGTTCGCAGAACTGTTTCAGAGAATCAACATTGATGTTACCCGTAAAGAAGAACGTGAAATCAGACGGGCTGTTGAAACGCTCACGATAAATCTTCTGCATCGTCTGATAGTCATAGAGAGCGAAGTCAGCCTTTTTCTGTTCCGTCGTGCGGATGCGCGCGTCGTGACCATAAATGGTTGTGCGAATAGAGTCAGAGAAAGCCGTTTCGGGAACCTTTTCAGCGTTCTCCAACTGCGTCTTCATGCTCAGCAAGGTATTGTTGTAGGATTCGGGATCGTTACCAATAGCCGTAAACTTGAGGTAGAGCATCTCGAAGAGCGTACGCAAATCCTTCGGAGTAGAGCTTCCGCCGAGACTTTCAGTATCGTTGTTGATGGATGAGCTAAGGCTCACTTGCTTGCCAGCCAAAGCTTTTTCCAGCTCCGTCTGCTTGAAGTTGCCCAGACCCGTACCGTCCACGATGTCGGCAGCCATCTGTGCGTTGACAAGAGTCTTGGTGTCCTTGATGTTCAGTTCGTTCAAACCACCCGCACTTTGTGCGCTCATGATTATCTGGCTCTCGTTGAAGTCCGTCTTCTTGAAATAGACCACTGCACCGTTAGAGAGTGTCCATTTAGTGTAGCCGAAGTCAGCAGCCTCCTGCTTCTCCACGCTGCCAGCCTTGGGCAGTTTAGTGATGAGCGGTTCGTTCTTCACATTGTCTACATAGGCAGTAACATTTTCAGCCATACCTGCTGCAACGGCCGCCTTCATCTGTGCTTCAGTAGGCACAACAACGCCGTCCTTTTCAGGATACATAGCGAGGAACACGAAGTTCGTGTCGGTACGTGCCGTCAGTCCAGCCACCATCTCGCTAACCATAGGAGAGAGCTGCTTAGAGCTGCGGAGCTGCTGTGAAATCATCTTGTAGAGGTTATACTCTGTTTCGATGCTGGGGATAGCGTTACCCTCGAGGAAGTGGCGGTAGTACTGCGGGATGTAGTAGCTACTCTTCTGCTTGTCGCGGTTGTTGTAAACGGCCTCCAAGTTGCTAAGGAATTCATCATCTGCGCGCATCAGCTCAGTCTCTGTAATACCGAATTTGTTAGCGCGTTTGATTTCTGCCATAACAGCCTTGACAGCTTCAGCGTCCTTACCGGGCTTCGGAACGATGTAAACGGACAATGCGTCACACGTCTTGGAGAGCAGATAAGTGCCATAGTCCACTCCTGCCTGAACAAATGGGCAGTCGGGCTTTTGTGTCATTTCGCTGAAACGTTGGTTCAGAGCCGAAGTGGCCAGTGCGGTGAAATAGTTCTGCATCAGGAAATATTGTGAGCCACGCATATTGCGGTCCATCGTTTCCGTTTTGAACATGATTTCGATCACGCCCACGGTTTGTTCCTTGTCCTTGTCGATAACATAGATAGGTTCGTTGTTGTCAGGCACAGGATAGCTCTCATATTTAGCTTCGTTCTTCGGGTTGGGCAGGTCAGAGAAGAGTTTCTTAACCTTAGCCTCCATTTCAGCAGCGTCGAAGTCGCCCACCACTACTATGCCCTGCAAGTCGGGGCGATACCATTTGCGGTAGTAGGCTTTGAGCTCCTCGGGCTTAAAGTTGTCCACCACGCTCATCAAACCAATCGGCATGCGCTTGCCGTAGCGTGAACCCGGATAGAGCTTCTCGAGGTTGCGGTTCAAGATGCGCTGACTGGCGCTTGAGCGCAAACGCCACTCTTCGTGGATGATGCCGCGCTGCTTCTTGATTTCTTCCGGTGTGAGGAGCAAGTCGTGGCTCCAGTCGTGAAGAATGAGCAAGCAGCTGTCAAGGTTAGCCGGCGTCACGGGTACGTTGTCGATGTTATACACCGTTTCGTCCGTGCTGGTGTAGGCGTTGAGGTTCTCGCCAAACTTCACGCCGATTCTTTGCGTGTAGTTGATGATGCCGCTACCAGGGAAGTTGGTGGTTCCGCCAAAGGCCATGTGCTCCAAGAAGTGAGCCAGACCGCGCTGCGATTCCTCCTCCTGCACAGAACCCACCTTCTGCACGATGTAGAAGAAAGCCTGCTTCTCAGGAAGATTGTTGTGACGGATGTAATAGGTCATGCCATTGGGCAGGACACCCATGCGAACTGCCGGATCAATAGGCAGCTGCGGGATTTGCTGTGCAAAAACCTGCATCGCGGGCAAGAGAGCCAGCGTCAGCAGGAATAGCAAGGTTTTTTTGAACTGTTTCATCAGTCGTTGGATTTATGAATAAAAAAAATTGTATTGTATCTATTACAGTATTGCATTATGCAAATGTAAGACATATTCCGCATATCTACACATATTAGCCATAAATTTTAAGCAACAATAAATGCAAAGAAAAACTCACGCATCAGCACAAACGAAGCAGCCTTTTCCGTTGGCCGCGAGAAGAAAGCTATCAATAGGGGGCTTTTAGAGAAATTTATAACCGCTCATTTTATCGCCGATTTCTTTACATTCATCATTTCGCATCTACACTCTCATTCTTCATCATCTTTGAGAAACGGCCGTTTCCTTCAAAAAATATTGGCCAACGCCATCGCAAAAATTCTCCGTTTTCTCCTGCGGAGTTGTCAGTTTCTCCTTTTTACTAAAAATTTCGAGCTGATTTATGCATTTTTAGCCCAAGGAAACTCGTCGATAAAATAAGGCTATCGGTGGGCAGAATAAGGCTATCGGCCGATACAATAAGGATGCTGACGGACAGCCTTATTGCATCGACGAGCAGAAGGCACGCTCCGCTACTCACATACGGAAGCGCACTCAATTTTGAGCCACTGGCGGAGGAATAGAGTAAGAATCCATTTGACAAAAACTAAGATATTCATCCCGCTCTGTAAGCTACGGTTAAATTCCCCTAAGATGGGGGCGAGGAAGAAGGGTGGGGTTATTGCTCTGTGCAGGCTGGGGAATATTAAGTGTTACTAAAAGGGCGGAATGCTTTTGCATTCCCCGTCGTAAGGGTTATCTTTGCTTTCTTAAAGCAAGAAAATAGAACGGAATGAGTATAACAAAATTGGCGCGCCCGTTTTTCCTACACCGTTTGAAAGCGATAGCGCGCTATGCCACAGATGCGGAAGAAATCCAAAGAAAGGTGCTGGCGCGCTTGCTGCGCGAAGCGGCCCAGACAGCTTATGGGCGTGACCATGGGTTTGGCGAAATCCGTTCCTACGAGGAGTTTTCTCGCACCGTTCCAGTGAACACCTATGAGGAACTCAAAGGCTTCATCGACCGCATGCGCCATGGTGAGCGCGATGTGCTTTGGAAGGGGCGTATGGAATGGTATGCCAAATCGAGTGGTACTACCAATGACAAATCGAAGTTTATTCCTGTTTCCTCCGCAGGACTTCACGACACGCACTATGCAGGTGGCACTGATGCAGTGGCACTCTATCTGCACAGCCATCCCGAGAGCCGACTCTTTGATGGGCGCGCCCTCATCTTGGGCGGTAGCCATCAGCCGAACTATAACCTCCCCGGCTCGCTCGTTGGGGACTTGAGCGCCATTCTGATTGAGAACATCAATCCCGTGGTTAATCTTTTCCGTGTCCCCAAGAAGCGCGTGGCACTGCTCAGCGACTTTGAGGAGAAGCGCGACCTCATCGCGCGCGAGGCACTACGGAAGAACGTGACGAATTTGTCGGGTGTGCCGTCGTGGATGATGGGTGTCATCACGCGCGTCCTCGAACTCAGCGGCAAACAGTATCTCGACGAGGTGTGGCCCAATCTGGAAGTGTTCTTCCACGGCGGTATTGCCTTCACGCCCTACCGCGAGCTATACCACAGTTTGATACGCAACCCGCGGATGCAATATATGGAAACCTACAACGCCTCCGAGGGCTTCTTCGGTTTGCAAAGCGATTTGGCCGATCCAGCTATGTTGCTGATGCTCGACTACGGTGTGTTCTACGAGTTCATACCGCTGGAGGAGGTCGGGAAGGAACAGCCGCAGGTTGTGCCCCTTTGGGAGGTGGAAACAAACCGCAATTACGCCATCGTCATAACCACGAGCTGCGGCTTGTGGCGCTACCAGATTGGCGACACCGTGCGCTTCACGCAGACAAGGCCCTACAAATTCGTCATCTCTGGCCGCACCAAAAGTTTCATCAATGCCTTTGGCGAGGAACTCATTGTGGACAACGCCGAACAAGGACTGGCCGAAGCCTGCCAGCAGACAGGCGCACAGGTGAGAGAATACACGGCCGCCCCGGTCTTTATGGACGAAACGGGCAAATGCCGCCACCAGTGGGTCATAGAGTTTGCGAAGATGCCCACCAATGTTGGGGAGTTTGCCACCATACTCGACCGCACGCTTCAAAACGTGAACAGCGACTACGAAGCCAAGCGACACAAGGACATCACCCTCCAACCTCTGGAAATCATTGTGGGGCGCACAAATCTCTTCCACGACTGGCTCAGTTCGAGAGGCAAACTCGGCGGGCAGCACAAGGTGCCGCGCCTGGCCAATAACCGCGCCATCATTGAAGAAGTGATAGCGTTGAACAAGTGACCTGGAGTGTTGATTGTCTCAGGCAGCTCTGATTCATCCCACCAGTCGGCATACAGATACAAATACAAGAACCTACAAGCGTATGAATATATCGCGCAACATCCTCCCTTTCTTCCTGCTGCTCGCCTTAGCGGCAGGACTGGCCTCTTGCGCCAATCCAGGCTCAGGGCCCGATGGCGGCCCGTATGATGAGACCCCGCCCAGTGTGCTCCAAATGTCGCCACAATTAGGAGAGAGCAACGTGAAGAAAGCTAAGAAAATCACGCTGACATTCAGCGAGAATGTGAAGCTGGAAAATGCGTCCGAAAAGGTGGTAGTATCACCGCCACAGCTGGAAGTGCCAGAGATAAAAGTCAGCGGACGACAGGTGAGCATAGAACTGATGGACAAACTCCGCCCTAATACAACCTACACGGTAGATTTCTCCAATGCTATCACAGATGCCACAGAGGGCAATCCGTTAGGGCAATTCACCTACTATTTCTCTACGGGAGAAAGCGTCGACACAATGGAAGTGGGCGGCACAGTGCTTGATGCGAGCAATCTGACCCCTGTGTCGGGCATCCTCGTAGGCCTCCATTCGAATCTGAACGATACGGCTTTCACCAACACCCCATTGGAGCGCGTGGCGCGTACGGACAGCCGCGGCCGCTTCAGCATCAAAGGCGTTGCCCCCGGCACATATCGCGTCTTTGCCCTGCAAGACATGGACGGCGACTTTAAGTATACCCGTGGCGAGAAGTTGGCATTCACCACCAAGTCCTATGTGCCATCCTCCTACCCCGATGTGCGCTACGACACCGTATGGGCCGATACGATTCATTATGATTCTATCCGCACCATCAATTATACCCATTTCACGCCCGACGATATTGTTCTGCTGGCGTTTCAAGAAACGTCGGTGATTCATTCCCTTCTGAAAATGCAGCGCGATATTCCTACGCGCTTCACGGCTTATTTCACCGCGCCAAATGATAAACGTCCCGTGGTGCGCGGTTTGAACTTCGATGCCTCCAAGGCGCTCATCGAGGACCACTCCGCACACAGCGACACCATCACTTATTGGATTCAGCAACCCGATGTGGCCCACAACGACACACTCCGCTTCCTTTACAGCTACCAAGCCACGAACGACTCAACACATCAGCTCTACGAGCGGACAGACACCATGGAGATGGTGCCGCGACTGAGCAACGCTCGCCTCGATAAGGAACGGGCGGAGAAAGAAGCCCGCTGGCAAAAGCAGCTGGAGAAGAGACACAAGCGCGGAGACTACACACAGGAGCGTATGCCTGTGGAAGCGCTCAAGATGAGCACACAAACGGCGAGTCCCTTCACACCTATCGACAATGTTAACTTTTCCCTCGAAGAGCCCGTCCTATCTGTGGACTCACAGAAGTTTCATCTCTTCCAAAAAGTGGACAGCACCGAAACGGCGGTTCCCTTCCGCATAGAGCGCACAAGCTTACTGAAGTTCCGACTCATAGGAGAATGGCGACCCGGACAGAAGTATCGGCTCGCCGTAGACAGTGCCGCAGTGGTAGGTATGTCGGGCTTGGTCAATAAGTCTACTACGCTCGACATCAGCATTGCCACAGCCGAGGAGGTAGGCTCTCTCTTCATCACCATCCCCGATGCCGACAGCACGGCCATAGTGCAGTTGCTCTCCAGCGATACGAAAGTGGAGCGACAACTCAAAGTGAAAAACCACCGCGCCGACTTCTTCTATGTCCGCCCTGGCACCTACTACGTTCGCTGCTTCTTGGACAGCAACGGCAATGGTAAGTGGGACGTGGGCGAGTATGCAACGCAGCGCCAGGCCGAGGAGGTTTTCTATCTGCCCACGCCGATAACCGTTCGCGCCAATTGGGATGTTGACCAAAACTGGACACTTCGCGCACTGCCGCTCACGGAGCAGAAACCAGCAAATCTCTCCAAAGTGAAGACCGACAGCAAACGCGAATCGGCACATCAAAAAAACTTGAACAGAAAGCGGGAGACCAAATAAGTTGGCCTAACAGCGACAACGGTTTTGTCTCTCGAAATTCGTCACACATAACTAACACTTATGAAACATCTTAGAATACTCATCCTGACAATCGTTCTGAGCAGCGTTGCAGGCCTTGTCCGTGCGCAGTGCTCCGCTTCAAACACAGCTTTCCAAAGCGGAGAAACGCTCGCTTTTGATCTCTACTTCAATTGGAAGTTTATCTGGATAAAAGTGGGCAATGCCACTTGGAGCGTTTCGCAGACACAATACAACGGAAATCCCGCCTATCGCACGCGACTCATAACGCGCGGTTCGGAAAGAGCAGACAAATACTTCGTCATGCGCGACACGCTGACGGCCTACTCAAGTTTGAACCTCTCTCCGCTCTACTACGAGAAAAATGCAAAGGAGGGCGGACAGTATAGAAAAGAGCGCGTGTGGTACACATACCCCAACGGGCAGTGTCACCTAAAGATGTTCTACAAAAGAGATGACAAAACAGCACATTGGAAGCAGTTTCAGTCGAAATACTGTGCTTTCGACATGCTTAGCATGATGATGCGTGCCCGCTCCTTTAATCCAGAAAATTATAGTCCTGGTCATCGCCAGAGCTTTCTTATGGCTGAGGGTAAACGCGCGGAATGGAAAACGCTCTTATATAGAGGAAAAGACAACGTGAAGATGGAGGGACGCACCACCACCTACCGCTGCCTCGTGTTCGACTACCTGGAAAAGGAGGACGGAAAGGAGAAGCGCATCGTTACGTTCTATGTGACGGACGACGCAAACCACCTACCTGTCCGTCTGGATATGTACCTGAATTTTGGAACGGCTAAAGCCTTCCTCAGCGGCTGCCGAGGACTGCGTAATCCTATGGGAGCTTTGGTGAAGAAGTAGATATTTCGTTATTCATCTATCGCATTGAAACTTATCATTGACAACGCCATTCCTTTTATAAAGGGAGAGGCGGAGAAACTGGGCGAAACCGTGTACAAATGCGGGGCCGACATTACGGCAACCGATGTGCGCGATGCCGACGTACTGATAGTGAGGACGCGCACCCGCTGCGACCGCGCTCTGCTTGAGGGGTCGAAGGTTCGCCTTGTTGTGACGGCCACCATAGGCTTCGACCACATCGACACAGCTTGGTTGGCCGAAGCGGGCATTCGGTGGACAAATTGCCCAGGTTGCAATGCCGCGAGCGTGGGGCAGTATGTGGCGTGCTGCTTGTTAAGATTGCAGCAAGAGAAAATGCTTGAGGTGAGAAATCTCACTATTGGCGTGGTCGGTGTGGGGCACGTGGGCACAGAAGTAGTGGCAGCTGTCGAGCGATTGGGCTGTCGTGTTTTGCAGTGCGACCCTTTCCGCGCCGAAGCCGGCGAAGAAGGTTTCGTGGAGCTCAAGACCATTGCCGAACAGGCCGATGTTGTCACTTTCCACACGCCGCTGACCACGGACGGCCCTTATCCTACGCATCATTTGGCCAATGCTGATTTTTTCTCCGCTTGTCGGGCGAAGCAGCCACTCATTATCAATGCTGCACGCGGAGGAGTTGTGGATGAACAAGCCCTACTGGCGGCTATCGACCATAAGCACGTGAGGGGGGTCATTATAGATACGTGGGAACATGAGCCACAAATCGATCAACGCCTCTTGGAAAAGGCCATCTTTGCTACTCCTCACATCGCGGGCTATAGTGCCGACGGAAAGACGAACGGCACACGGATGTCGCTACAAGCCGTGGCCGATTTTTTCGGACTGGACATAGCATTCAACATCCTTCCACCTGCTCTTCCGAACAATTATCGTTACAATCCGTTCGAGCAGCCTGCCTGTGAGCAACTAAGACGCTACGATCCGTTAGTGGACAGTATGTCGCTAAAGAAGTATCCGATGCTTTTCGAGCAACTTCGTGGCAACTATCCGCTGCGCAGAGAGTGCTCGTTTTGAGCCACGAAAGAGAGATTGCAAGCCATCTCTTCATCGCTTGCAACCTCGCGCCATTCCGCCACATACTTGTGACTTTCAACACTTTCAAGTAAATTTGCAACAAAATATACACAATAAATAATATGACAGATCATAAACTTTACATCTACAATACGCTGACGCGTACCAAGGAGCTATTCAAACCTATCCATGAGGGGCGTGTCGGTATGTATGTATGCGGCCCTACCGTTTACGGCGATCCCCATTTGGGACATGCGCGTCCAGCCATCACCTTCGATATTCTGTTCCGCTATCTCAAGCACCTGGGCTACAAAGTGCGCTATGTGCGCAACATTACAGACGTAGGCCATCTCGAACACGATGCAGATGACGGTGACGACAAAATAGCTAAGAAAGCAAAGCTCGAACAACTCGAACCGATGGAAGTAGCGCAATTCTACACAAACCGCTACCATCGAGCAATGGATGTACTCAACGTGTTGCCTCCCAGTATTGAGCCGCACGCCACGGGCCACATCATCGAGCAAGAAGAACTTGTAAAGGAGATTATGAGCAATGGTTTTGCCTACGAGGCTAATGGCTCTATCTATTTCGATGTAGAAAAGTACAATCAGAAGTATCACTACGGTGTGTTGTCGGGACGTAATCTCGACGACATCATTAACCACAGTCGCGATCTGGCTGGCACTGACGAAAAGCGTAATCAAGTGGACTTCGCCCTTTGGAAGAAAGCCCAGCCCGAGCACATTATGCGCTGGCCCAGCCCTTGGAGCAATGGTTTTCCTGGTTGGCACTGTGAATGCACGGCGATGGGCCGAAAATACCTCGGCACAGAGTTCGACATACATGGAGGAGGAATGGACCTCGTGTTCCCTCACCACGAGTGCGAGATAGCGCAAGCTGTGGCTTCGCAAGGGAAGCCGATGGTTCACTACTGGATGCACAACAACATGATAACCATCGAAGGCAAGAAGATGGGGAAAAGTTTGGGCAACTTTATCACGCTGTTCGAGTTCTTTACGGGAGAACACGAGAAATTAGACCAAGCTTACAGCCCGATGACTATACGCTTCTTCATCTTGCAGGCGCAATACCGCTCCACTGTTGATTTCGGCAACGAAGCTCTCCAAGCCAGCAAGAAAGGCCTCGACCGCTTGATGGAAACTATTGCAAACTTAGAGCGCATTGAGCCAACGGCCAACGGGAGTATTACGCTGGACTACGCCAAGGAGCTGGAGGCGAAATGCTATGAGGCAATGGACGACGACCTTAATACGCCGATCGTTATCAGCCACCTGTTCGACGCTTGTCGCGTTGTGAATCAGCTCATAGATAAGAAGCAGACCATCACCCCCGATGCACTGGCCAAGCTGAAAGAGGTGTTCCACACTTTCTCCTTCGACATCCTCGGTCTGAAAGCCGAAACCGACGGCAATGCCGCACGTGAAGAGAGTTTTGGTAAGGCCATCGATCTCCTTCTTGAGGTTCGCGCCAAGGCCAAGGCTGCTAAGGATTGGAGCACCAGTGATCAGATTCGAGACGAACTTGCTGCCTACGGATTTGAAGTAAAAGACACCAAGGACGGTGCCACTTGGAAACTGAATAAATAAGTCGACAGCAGGAGACAAGGGACAAGATGCCAAACGCAGCCTTTGGGCTGAAGCGTAGAACCATCCTCCCTCGTCTCCTGTTTGTTCTATTTTTTACTCCCCAACTTGTATCTAATAACATTTTTAATATGAATAAAATTATCAGGACACTGTTGCTTCTGACCTTTATGGCAGGCTACGGCCACATGCAGGCGCAGGACGTAATGGTTATCAGCAAGACCAACGGAAAGGACGTACGCTTCAACGCAAACAATGTCGATTCCGTTTTTTATGAATCTGTCTATTCTCTTCCTTATTCTAACGCTCTGAATGGGGAACAAGGCAATTTCTCAGTGCTGAACAAAACGATGCCGGCAGGCTTCGCTTCGGTTTGGAAAGGCGACAGCAGATACGCATGTATGAAGGCGTCGGGCTATGCCAATAGTGAAAAGCACGCTACAGAAAGCTGGCTCATCTCTCCGAAAGTCGAACTGCTCAACACAACCTCTGCTACACTCACTTTCGAGCACGCAGGGAAGTATTTCCAAGACATCACGCAGGAAGTCTTTGTTTACGTCAGAGGCGACAACGGTGTGTGGGAGCAGCAGACTATCAGCACCTACCCCACGAGCTACACGTTCAAAAGAGTCTCTATCGATCTCTCCAAGTACCTTGGGCAAGCCGTAGAGGTGGCCTTTGTCTACACCAGCACCTCTGCTTCTGCTGGTACATGGGAGGTAAAGAACGTGTCGATAACGGGTTCTTCCAATCCATCAACCAATCCTGACACGCCACCAACGGGAGTTAACGGCTACGTGGAAGTACCTTTCATCACCGACACCCAGCGTGCGAAAGAAGAACTCAAATATATTCAGCACAGCTTCAACTATGGCGGTAAGGAAGTACGCTCCTATGAAATGCTCTACGATACAACGCTGAAAATGGCCTATTGGGTGGCGTATCCCCTCTGCGCTTTCTACACGAAGAAGAACGGCGAACGCACCAACGCGTGGGGCTATGATCCCAAACTTCCTGAGTCTAAACAATCAACCATGAAGAAAGGTCTCGGTCATGGTTATGATCGCGGTCACCAGATACCGAGTGCCGACCGCTTGGTTACGGAGGAATCTAACAACCAAACGTTCTACTACACCAACATGACCCCGCAATTGTCGGGTCTGAACCAAAGAACGTGGCAGCAATTAGAGACTGCGTTGCGCTCAAAGTATATGCCCACCACTGACACCCTCTACGTGGTGACTGGAGCTATGCCGACCACAGCGGAAAATACTACAATTACATATATGAAGGACAACAAAGGTGTCGATATAGCCATACCGAAGTACTACTTTAAGGCCATCTGCGCTCTCAACCGCACAACGGGCGAAGCAAAGACCTTAGCTTTCAAGATAGACCACAAAGCCACCAACGACAACTATATGAACTACGTTATCTCTGTTGCCGAATTGGAACGCCTTACGGGATTCACCTTCTTCCCCAGCATCGATCCAAAATACAAGAAATCCACTTCGTGGTAACTCATACAGAGGCTTCTCTCACCTTATGGGGAGAAGCCTCTTCTCTTTCTTCTCGTTCCAGCTCTTTGAGGCCTTGGTTGAGAAGAGCATACAAAAAAGCTGGACTCTTTAGCAGAAGTCCAGCTTTTATTATAGGAAAAAATGCGCTATTATTTGCGCGGTTTAGCAGAAGCATTGGCTTTGAGCAATTCCACCTTGAAAATCAACGTAGAGTTGGCCGGAATTTGCTGCTGATTATTGGAGCCGTAAGCGAGTTCAGCAGGGATGTAAAGTTCCAAAGTGCTGCCCTCGGGCATGTGGGTGAGAGCCTCAACCCAACCTTTGATAACTTGGTTGGCCTTAAACTGAGCCGGCTGGTTGCGGCGGTAGCTGCTGTCGAAGACAGTACCATCGATGAGCTTGCCCTCGTAGTTCACCTCCACAGTAGAAGTGTCGGCAGGCACAGCTCCCGTACCCTTCACGAGCACCTTGTATTGCAAGCCGCTCTTTGTTGTAACAACTCCCGGCTTCTTTGCGTTGGCCTGCAGCCAATCCTGGTTGGCCTGCTTGTAGACGTTCTGCGTGTAGGCAGCCTGCTGCTCGATGAGCTTCTGGGCTGAATCAACGGTCAGCGTAGTGGGCTCGCCCAACACAGCCTGCGAAAGTCCGCGTACATACTCTGCAGCATCCACATAGTTTGCATCGCTCTTACCCGCAGCTTCTTTGTTGATAGCTGGGATAATGCGATCTGTGTTCATCTTAGCAATCTTCAAACCAGCGGCATAGGCCATAGCTTTCTTAGCCTCAACAGAATTGCCGTCGGCATTGAAACCGCGAACGGCATCACTGATATATGCTGAATCAACGCCTTCGCGCTGGATGAGATAGTCCTTCAAACTACCGCCCTGAATCACACCGAAAGCATAAGAAAAGACCTTTGCATCAACAGGTTTGAGCTGTTGAGCAGGAACAAGCTGAGTTGCTTTCACAGTCTTGGGTTGTTTCTTCTTCTGAGCCACTGCCGGCACCATCAGTGCTGCCAGAGCAAGGGTAAATATGGTTCTGATTTTCATTTTCTTTGAATAATGATGGATGATTTATAAGAAACGAATTACGAGGTACGAGAGAGAAACTGCTCAACAGTAGCCTACTGCATCGCACATCTTCTCCATCGTACCTCGTAGCTATATTTACTGACCGATACCTTCAAGTTGTACCTTGAAAATCAGCGGAGAGAACGGAGGAATAGGACCTTGTCCAGCTTCGCCATAAGCCTGGTCGTAAGCGATATAGATTTCCCAGATAGAGCCTACGGGCATGTGGCTCAAAGCTGCCTTGAAACCAGGGATTGACTGGCCTACGTTCATCGGTACAGCCTTGCCGCCATTGTTGCGCGCCGTTGAGTCGAAAACTTGACCATTTGGAAGTTTGCCTTCATACTGAACGCGCACCACGGAAGTATCGGAGGGGACAGCGCCAGTTCCTTCCTTGATAACCTTATAATAAACGCCGTCGGCAAGTTTCTTAACACCCGGCTGCTTAGCCATCTTCAAGATGAAATCTTGCGCAGTTTTGCGCTGTGGGCCATACTGTTCTTCCATGGCTTTTGAACGCAAAGTTTGGAAACGCTTATTGGCATCTTCGCCAGCTTGTTCCGGACCGATTTCAACACCATTGATTTTGAGCGCAGACTTATGGCGCACACCAGCCGTGAAGCCAGCCAGATAGTTGCGCAAAGAGAGTTTCTTCGTGCTATCGTTGCCAAAGATCATTCGCTCAATACCTGGGAACATCTGGGTCTTCATCTGCACACCAGCTTGTACGCCGGCGTAGTAAGCCTGCTTCTTCTTGTCGTCGCCAGCCAGCGCACCGTCCTTCACACCACGGAGGAAGTCGTCGATATAAGCCGAGTCGATACCAGACTGTTGGAAATAGTTCTCGATGCCCGCTGTTTGGCTCAAACCAATCTCATAGCTGAGCGTGTCGACATCGTTCTTCATGCTTGCTTTCGGGCTTCCGTTGTTGCAGGAAGCAAAGAGCGTGGCTGCTGCAATAACAGCCAAGGATAAAATCTTCTTCATATAAAGAATTACATTACTTTGATTAGTTCAACATCGAAAACAAGAGCAGCGTAGGGAGGAATTGAATTGCCAGCTCCGCGCTCTCCGTAGGCCAGGTTATAGGGGATGAAGAAGCGGTACTTTGCGCCTTCCTTCATCAGCTGTACGCCTTCCGTCCAGCCGGCAATCACGCCGTTGAGGGGGAATACGGCAGGCTCACCGCGCTGGTAGCTGCTGTCGAATACAGTTTCATCTATCAAGCGGCCTTCATAGTGACACTTCACCTGATCCGTAGCCTTTGGTTGCGCACCTGTGCCTTCAGTCAGCACTGTGTACTGCAAACCGCTGGGCAACACCACAACGCCATCCTTCTTAGCGTTTTCGGCCAAGAAGTCCTCGCCTGCTTTGCGCATGAATTTGCTGCGTTCTGCTTCCTGCTTCTGCATAAACTCCTGAACGGTTGTTTGTGCTTCAATCGGCGTGAGTTCTGTGCTCTTTCCTGCAAGAACGTCAGCAACAGCCTTCGCAAAGTCGGTCGTGTCCACATTGTTTGCGCCCAAACCTTTGAGGTTTTCGGCAATCACCATACCAAGGGCATAGCTAAGTTTGTCCATACTAAATTTTCTTTTTTATTATATGTATTGATATTTCGCGCAAAAATACAACAATTTTCCATAAGTCTACCTACTTTTTTGCGCCATCTATAGGAGAATAACCTACACTTTTAGGTATTTTTGCGAAAACTACCTACTCTTTTCTCCTTCATGCTCACGGATGAAGCCCTTCCGCGCTGCCAGAAGAGGGAGAGAGCCTGATTTAAGACCTATGATTATGAAGAAGAAACTCGTTGTATTGACCGGTGCGGGCATCAGTGCCGAGAGTGGTTTTGAAACGTTCCGCGATACAGGCGGACTGTGGGAGAAATACCCCGTGGAGCAAGTGGCCACGCCCGAGGGATGGCTGCGCGACCCCGATTTGGTGACAGATTTCTACAATGATCTGCGCAAGCAGTTGCCCACGGCTCAGCCCAACGCTGGGCACTTGGTGCTGGCTGAAATGGAGCAGGACTACGATGTAACGGTGATCACGCAGAATGTGGACGACCTGCACGAGCGCGCGGGCAGTCATCGCGTCATCCATCTCCATGGTGAACTCATGCGCGTTTGTTCGAGTCGCGACCCCGATAATCCGCGCTGCTGGGAGACCCTCACTGCCGACCGCCTCGAGGTTCGCCACGGCGAGAAGGCCAAAGATGGTTCGCTGCTTCGCCCGTGGATCGTATGGTTTGGCGAAGCTGTGCCCAATCTCGACTTAGCTGCACGCGAAGTGGAGCAGGCCGATATTTTTGCGGTTATAGGCAGTTCGCTCAACGTCTACCCCGCAGCGGGCCTCATCCGCTATGCGCCGGCCGACAGTCCTATTTTCCTGATCGACCCGAAGCCGGTGCGCGTGCCCACACGCCGCGAAGTGGAGGTGATACAGGAGGTGGCATCCAAGGGAGTACCGCTCTTGCGCGACCGACTGAAACAACTGGATTGAGTCCTTATTCTCCCGACTGACATATACGGAAGCAGTGTTCAACAAACCTCATGTTGCGCACTGCTTTCTTATGCCAAAAAAGTAAGAGATTATTTTACAATCCGATTTCTCATTTTAGCGCACGAAAAGAGGGAATCTGCCAAAATTTTTCTTTAGAGAAAGATTTTGCAGGATAGTTTTGGGGAAGATTTTCCGGTTTTTCTGGTTTTTCACCTCAAAAACCGCACTTTTTCTCATTTTTCTGCTCGTTTTCGGCCTTATCCTACCCGTCAGTTTCCTTATTGTGTCGGCTGGCTTCTTTATTCTGTCAGCTGATGCAATAAGGGAATCCGCCGACAGCCTTATTGTATCGGCGCGCAGGAAGGCTGGATGGGTCGCTCTCTCCCTTTCGTGGAGGATTTTGTGGCTTTCGTGGGAGGGGGAAAGTAGGAAGATTGTTGATATTTTTAAGCCCCCTCCACCTCCCCCATGAGGGGGAGTGCTCAGCTTTGGTTCTCGGACGGGTCAGACTGGTCCGACTGGTCGGAGAACCAAAGCTGAGAAAGCGAAAATCCAAGAAGCCGTTGAAGAATCCTGCTGCAAGTGGCAGCCGAGCACTCCCCCTTATGGGGGAGATGGAGGGGGCTTTTTATTTTCATATAATCTTCTTAACTTCGCGCCAAACTCTGAAATCATGCAATACTTCTTTTTGATAACAGGTGCGCTCTTGCTGGCTTATATCGTGTATTTCTCATGCAACAAAGGTATGGCGCGGAACGCTCGCGGGCAGCAAACGCGGCGCTTGGGCGTAGCGGCTGTGCTGGCCTGTATTCCGCTGACGGTGGCGCAAGTTCCGGTGACAACTCCGAGCCTGCTGCTGGTGGCGGGGATAAGTGGGTTGTGGATGCTGACCTATCCGCTGCTCTATCATCTCACTCATCGCAAATCGTCGCCCGATTATGAAAACTATATGGATATAGATTTCGGTCTCTATCTCTTTGGCGGTCTTTCAGGTCTGCTGGCTCTGCTGACGGCTTTCTTACCGGACAGCAGGATGGTGAGCACCTTTGTGGCGACAGCTGAAGTGGTACTGGTGTTTATCCCTTTGTTTCAAATCATCTATTATTTGACCTATCGGGTATGTATCGACTCAACGGGGATGAAGACTATTCAAGAGACGGACAGGAATGAGATTATCGAATTTTTCCGCTCGTTTGCTTGGTGGCAGAACTTAGCGGCTGTTGTGCCTGTGGTGGCGGCTGTGGCGGGCGTATGCTTCGTTAATTTTGCATATCCCGTTCCCGCACCAGCGTTTGGGCGATTGGAGAATGCGGAAGCTTGGGTGCGCCTGACGATAGTGGGCGGACTGACGATTTTCTTACTCGTCTACACTTGGAAACGCCATCACGGCGTGTTTGGGCGCACGGGAATCGCCACGCTCTATGCAGATGTGAAAGAATACATTGAGGGCTATCGCCACTATGCGGCCTCTACCGAAAAGCGCGTGAGCACCCTCGAAGCGGAAGCCTTGGGACAGCCAACAGAGAAGCCGGGGACGGTGGTGCTCGTGATAGGCGAATCGGGCTGCCGCGACTTTATGAGTGCTTTTCATGAGGACTTGCCCGAGGACACAACACCGTGGCTCCGTGCGTGCAAAAAGGATAGTGAACATTTTGTGCTCTTTCCAAACGCCTACTCTTGTTCGATGCAAACAGTGCCTTCGTTGGAACGTGCCTTGACGGAGTTTAACCAATACAATGATAAGGATTTTTCAGAATCCTGTTCAGTGGTTGACATGGCCCATAAGTTGGGCTATCGCGTGCATTGGTATAGCAATCAAGGACATTTGGGCACTTTCGACACACCTATTTCCCTCGTGGCCGAGACGGCAGATGTGGCAAAATGGACGCATCAGGAAGTGGGGAAGGTGCAGTACGACGCGTCGCTACTCGACTTCCTCGATGAGGTAGATCCTACGAAGAATAATTTTGTTGTGCTCCATCTGATTGGTAGCCACTTCAATTTCATCAACCGCTACCCGCAAGAATTTACGCGCTGGGGGAAACCGGGCGTTCAGGATAATGTGGTGAACTACAAGAACTCACTGGCTTATACGGACATGGTATTGGAGAAAGTGTTCGATTATGCGCGCCAACGGCTCAACCTGCGCGCCATGGTGTATTGCAGCGACCACGCCACAGAACCTGGGCGACGCCGCAAGCCAAACTTCGACGGATTTCAGATGACACGTATTCCGCTCTTTGCTTACCTCTCATCGGAATATCGCTCGCTGCATCCTGGCCGCATGGAGGCCTTGCAGAGCAATGCGGAGAAATATGTGACCAACGACTTGCTCTATGACCTCATCTGCGGCATCTTTGATGTTCGTTCCAACTGCTTTGATGAGAGTCAGTCGCTGGCTTCTTTCAGCTATCGCTTCAAGCGCGAAGAACTGCTCACCTATGAGGGCAAAAAACACATCAAGGACGACGATGAGAGCGACAGATGAAGAGAAAAATACAGAGACTTTGGTGAACAATAAAAAAGGCGAGAACGTAAGGTTCTCGCCTTTTCTGAAAAATATCAGAAGTCGATTGGTATATTCAACTTGATATTGAATGAACGGCCCATACTGAAGATGCCGCGACGTCCCGTGACGGGATTTTCATCAGCATACTTCAGACGACTAAGATGGTTCTGGTAAGCACGATCAAAGAGATTGTGAACCGTCAGCACGAGAGAGCCGAATTTACGACCGTTGATGCGAATGTCTGTACCAGCGGAGAGATTGACAAGCGTATAGGACGGAGTGGCAGTTTCGGTGCCGCCTTCAGCATAGAAATGGTTCTGGCGCAGGTTCACCTCGCCACCAACAGCAGCATAAGCGTTGTTGAACACGCGACCGTCGCGGATAAAATCATAACGAACATCGAAATTCCAACGCGGGGCGGGCGTGAAAGGCAGATACTTGGACTCTCTGGGCTGATGGAGCTGCACACTATTGACATAAGAGAAGGTGTTGGAGATATGGAGCTGTTCGAGGGGATGAACGTCGACCATCAATTCTCCTCCCATCAAGCGAGCGTCGCCACTCTGGTGCTGATAAACTTCGTGATCGTCCTTGATGAGCGGTTTGCCCAGAGCATCGAGCTGACGTACTGAATAGACGTAGTTCTTAATGAGGAGGTTGGCAAAGAGGGAGAGCTGAGCTGAAACGATAGGGGAGGAGAAATCTGCACCCATATCGAGCTGCCAACTTGTTTCGGGCTTGAGCGAAGAGTTGCCCTTCTCGTAGCGAAGAGAACCTTCATGGACACCATTGGCAGCCAGTTCGCTGATGGTAGGAGCACGGAAACCGCGAGCTATATTGGCGCGCAGAAGGAATTGTTCGTTGGCCTTATAAGTAGCACCTACACTTCCCGAAACGCCAAAGAAGTTTTTGCGGAGAGCTTCGAAACGTTGCACGCCATCATCAACAAGGGCATCGCTACTGATATGGCGGCGGTCGATACGAAGACCACCATTCAAACTCAGACGGCCGAAGTCATGGCTCGTAGTAGCAAAGAGACCGAAATCAAAGAGACGATAGTCGGGGATTAGGAATTCTTCGCCCTTATTCTTCTCGCGCTGGAGCATACCATTGATGCCCGTCACAACTTTCCAGCCCGAAAGCTCAGGCAGCGTATAGCGTGCATCGTAGTTCAGCGTCTGCAAGAAGAGATAAAGGCCGGGAACATTGGGATGAGCCACTTCCTCGTATTCTTTACGTTGGTTCTGCTGAAGACCTAAGATAAAATTGAGCGTACCTTTGGGCAAGATGAAGAAGTTATCGCTGACGAGCTTGGTATGATAAACGTGCTGATAGGGAAGTCCGTGGCGATAAGAGAGAAAATCGTTGTGCGTAGCTTTTTTCCCGTCGGGACGAAGGAAAGAACCATCGGCCGCGCGCTCACCTTCGGCAATGTCGGGCATAATATGATAGCGTTCGAATGTCAGATGGCTGTAGCCCCAACCACGATTAAGACCCAGCATGACAGAAGCCGCACGCTCTTGGAAACCTGTACCATAGACATAGCCGTCATACTTGTTCTTGTAGTCGTGCGCATATTTATCACTGAAACGTCCGTTCCAGACAAAGCCTTTCTTATTGCCGGCAAAGTTGAGTGAATAGTTCAGCAAGCCGTTATTACTCTGGTACTCGGAAGATACTTCGGAGTGCATGGTACCTTCGGCCAATGTGGGAGCTTCATGGAAAATTACGACGCCAGCTAAAGCATCTGAGCCGTACATCAAGCTGGCCGGACCTTTAAGAACCTCGACCGAATGAACACTCTGCGGATCTATCTCGATACCATGCTCGTCGCCCCACTGTTGTCCTTCCTGGCGAATACCATCATTAACAACCACGATGCGATTATAACCCAAACCGCGAATCACTGGCTTGGAGATACCGCTACCCGTAGTGATCTGTGAAATACCTGGCTCGTGTGCCAAAGCATCTATGATGTTGGTAGAGGAAATACCGCGCAATTTGTCGTTAGAAAGGAGCGTTACAGGCGTAGAGAGTTTCTGGAGACGAGTTTCTCCCGTCACACCCGTGACAACTGCTTCGCCCAGACGAGCATCACGCTCTAAGAGAACGAAATCTTTGTGTGTGTTTTGAGTAAGATTGATTTGCTCAACGATAGTTTGGTGACCTTCGTAAGAAACTTCAATCTGTGTGCGAACACTTGGTAGACCCTCGAAGTGGTAATTACCTTCGGAATTGGTTACTGCCGAGAGTTTCAGTGCAGGAAGCTGAACGCGAACGCCAAAAAGGGGCTGTCCGTCGGGACCATCTGTCACGCGGCCGTCCAGACGGGCTGTCTTGTTCTGCGCGCTTAAGGAAGTGGCGCACAGGAGTATGAGAAATGTAAATAAGATATGTAATCTTTTCATTTTTATTTATTGTATATATGAATAGCTTGTTGCAAGACACGCAGAAGTGTCCAGCAATTTGCAAAACTTATTATTAAAAGTAGATGGAGATTTGAGATGCAGAACGATAGCCCAAAGCCAATGATCCACAACTCATAGAGACACAAAGACAGAACACATCTGTGCGAAAACACATCCGCACACAATGAGAAATACCTTGTATCTATTCAGAAAAAACTAAATGAAAACGGGCGGTGCTCTTGGGATAATAAATGACAGAACGCCCAGAGCGCGGCGTTGGTCCAACCGAGGTGTGAATAAAACAAAGAGAGCAATAGGCACTATAAAGGCTGGTGCAGCTCCCTGAAGGAAAGGCAGCGACGCTAACTCGCAAAGCAAGCACGGCTGCAATGAAAAATGCTCTGCAGACCAGTGGCCACTGTGCCGAATATGGCTGATGCAGAGTTCGCAGGAGCTGTCTACGCTCTTCACCTCTGGGTGGCGGTGGAGCATAGTGAAAGCCAGCATCGTGAGGAACAAAGTCAACAACAGACGGGCTATACGACGGCGGCGAAGGTTAATTTTACTCATCTTTCGCCTACAAAGGTAGCGAATACTTATTGTGTCGGACAAGAAAAGAAAGCAAAATTTTCATAGTTTCCTCATATTGAAGTAATTTTGCACACATAAATAGAATTATAATAAGAGAAAGAAATAATATGGAAAAGAAAGACTTCAAGCGCACCCTTGTGACGGCCGCTCTGCCCTATGCCAACGGCGGTGTTCATATCGGACACTTGGCGGGAGTTTATGTGCCGGCCGACATCTATGTGCGCTATCTGCGCCTTCGCGGACGTGATGTTCTCTTTATCTGTGGTTCCGACGAACACGGAGTACCTATCACCATCCGTGCTAAGAAAGAAGGCGTCACTCCGCAAGATGTCTGCGACCGCTACCATAAACTCATCAAAGAATCTTTTGAGAAATTCGGAATAAGCTTTAGTATTTATAGCCGTACTACTTCGGACGTACACGCAAAGACCGCGACCGAATTCTTTGAAAAGCTCTACGAAAAAGGAGAATTTATCGAGCAAGAAAGCGAACAGTACTTCGACGAGGAGGCAAAGACTTTCTTGGCCGACCGCTATATTAAAGGTGAGTGTCCCCACTGCGGAAATCCCGACGCATACGGCGACCAGTGTGAGAAGTGCGGTAAGGATCTTTCCCCCACCGAACTTATCAATCCGCACAGCACCATCAGCGGTTCAAAACCAGTATTGCGCACAACAAAGCATTGGTACTTGCCGCTCGACAAAGCCCAGCCCTGGCTGGAGAAGTGGATACTTGCTGACCACTCCGATTGGCGTTCCAACGTGGTGGGCCAATGTAAGAGTTGGTTTGATATGGGCCTGAAACCGCGCGCCGTGACCCGCGATTTGGACTGGGGCATCCCCGTACCAGTGGAAGGCGCAGAGGGAAAAGTAATGTATGTCTGGTTCGACGCCCCCATTGGGTACATCTCCAACACGCGGGAGCTGCTGCCCAACGACTGGGAGAAATGGTGGAAGAGCCAAGACACGCGCCTCGTCCACTTTATCGGAAAAGACAACATCGTATTCCACTGCATCGTTTTCCCTGCTATGCTCAAGGCTGAAGGCTCATA
Organism: Alloprevotella sp.; assembly: GCF_057240785.1. Classification (NCBI taxonomy): domain Bacteria; kingdom Pseudomonadati; phylum Bacteroidota; class Bacteroidia; order Bacteroidales; family Prevotellaceae; genus Alloprevotella; species Alloprevotella sp. The sequence continues at coordinate 22,527 of NZ_DBHHRH010000015.1, forward strand.
TATTTTGCCGGACAACGTTCCTGCCAACGAGTTTCTCAATCTGGAAGACGACAAGATCTCTACCTCTCGCAACTGGGCGGTTTGGCTCCACGAATATGTGGAGGAATTCCCTGGAAAACAAGACGTGCTTCGCTACGTACTTACCGCCAATGCGCCGGAGACTAAGGACAACAACTTCACTTGGAAGGACTTCCAGGCGCGCAACAATAACGAACTCGTGGCTGTCTACGGCAATTTCGTCAACCGCGCCCTTGTGCTGACACAGAAGTACTTCGGAGGCAAAGTTCCGCCTTGCGGAGAGCTCACTGAACAGGACAAAGAAATCATTGCAGAGTTCCGCGACGTCAAGACAAAGGTGGAAGAGCTGCTTGAGAAGTTCCGCTTCCGCGACGCACAAAAGGAAGCGATGAACTTAGCCCGCATCGGCAACAAATACTTAGCCGACTCTGAGCCTTGGAAGGTCTTCAAGACCGATCCGAAGCGCGTGGAGACGATTCTGAACCTTTCGTTGCAGCTGGTGGCTAATCTGGCCATCGCTTTCGAGCCTTTCTTGCCGTTTAGCTCTGAGAAACTTCGCAACATGATAAATATGCCCGACCTCAAGTGGGACAATCTCGGTCAGACCGACCTACTTGCTGCTGGACATGAGCTGAACAAGCCAGAACTACTCTTCGAGAAAATCGAGGACGAAGTAGTGGAAGCGCAAATCAAGAAGCTCGAAGAAACGAAGAAAGCCAACGAAGCGGCCAACTACAAGGCTGCGCCCATCCGCGCAGACGTTGACATTGAAGAGTTCTCAAAGATGGATCTCCGCGTGGGCACTGTGTTGGAATGCGAAAAGGTTCCCAAGGCCGACAAGTTACTCCGATTCCTCATCGACGATGGTTTGGAGAAGCGCCAGATACTGAGCGGCATCGCTAAGTACTACAAGCCCGAGGAGCTCCTTGGGAAGCAGGTGGTTTTCATAGCCAACCTCCCCGCTCGTAAGCTCCGCGGCCTCGACAGCCAAGGTATGATTCTCAGCGCCGTTAACAACGACGGCAGTCTCTCTGTTATCACCGTCGACCGCCCTGTTAAACCCGGATCGGAAGTAGGATAAACCTACCAATAGGATAGGAAGCCCCCTCCATCTCCCCCATAAGGGGGAGTGCTCAGATGCCTCTTGCAAGCAGACAGAGCCCTCCCCTCTACGGGAGAAATAGAGGGGGCTTTTTCCGCTCCTATACGTATTATTTCTCAGAACAGTCGGCCGGCTCGCCTCTTCTGATGTTTTCTCCCTTATCCTTTATCTGTTAAACACCCCAATAATATGTCCCGCCTTCTTATCTTTCATCCTGCTCTTGCCCCTTATCGGCTCGATTTCTTCAATGCGCTGGGGAAGATTTTCGACTGTAAAGTCGTTTTCTTGCAGCGGCAGAACGACGACTTGCTCATTCAGCAGCAAGAACTGCTCAAGAATGCCACCTTCCGCTACGAATATCTCGACCAACACTTCAAACTCTTTGGGCGCGACATCAATGTGGGCTATTGGCAAACCATTCGTGCTTTCCAACCCGACGTGGTGCTTTGTTGCGAATATACTTTATCGCTCTGGGCAGCTCTGGCCTATCGCACGCTCCACCGCAGCAAATTTCGCCTATATACTATGACCGACGACAGCCAAGACATGGCCGAAGCGCGGCAAGGCGGAAAACGACACCGACAAATGTATCTGTTGCGCCACATAGATGGTCTGGTAACGATTAGTCCCGAAATGGCCGATTGGTATGAGCAGAACAGTCCGGTGCGCCGCCTATTCAGTTTTCCCATCATCCGCGACGAGGAACGTTTCCGTGCAGAACAATCGCTCATCACTCCCTTTGCCGCCACACACGTGAGCCGCTGGCAGTTGGAGGGTAAGAAGGTGTGCCTCTTTGTGGGGCGTTTCGTGGCGCTCAAAAACCTCCGGGCACTCATCGAAGCCTTTGCTGCTGTGGTCAGAAAGGAAGAGGAAAAGGACAGCCTGCGCCTGGTGCTCGTTGGGCAAGGCGAAGAAAAGGACAACTTACTGAAAACGGCTGAGGAAAACGGAGTGGCCGACAAAGTCCTGTTTCCAGGAGCTTACGGCGGGCACGAACTGATGGCTTGGTACCGCACGGCGAGCGTCTTCGTCCTTGGAAGTTGGCAGGAAGCCTTCGGAGCTGTCACCAACGAGGCTCTGCTCTCCGGTTGCCGTGTCATGGTGAGCCGCTACGCTGGTTCGCGCTCCCTCGTAACGCCCGAAAACGGCCGCGTCTTTGACAGCCTCAACGCCGACGACTTCCAACAGACCCTTGCGTCCCTCCTCGCCACGGCCACGCCCACACCTGCCGATGGTTTTGAGCGGCCAAGCCTGATGCCCGTCAGCTTTCAGGAAAGGATACGAGCCTTGTCGGAGTTTCTACAATAAAACCGCTATATTGCCGAGTAACGTTACTCGGCATTTTCTTTACACCTGACTTTTCTCTTCTACGCTCTGATTTTTCAGCATCTTTGAAAAACTGGGATTTTCCTCAAAGATTTTCTTCGTTCAAAATATAAAAACGCCTCATTTTTTCCATTAAACTCTCCGTTTTCTCCTTTTCTCTGAAATTTTGGAGCATATTTTCCATTTTTTAGGCCAAAGCTATGCGTGGATACAATAAGGCTGTCGGTCGGCATCCTTATTGCGTCAAGTGATAGCCTTATTCTGTCAGCTGACAGCCTTATTCTATCGACGAACAGAAAGCTTTCTCCCACTCACCCACCAGAGAAAGATTCAGATTCGAGCCACTCTCGATGGCGTAGAATAAGAATTTTATTGACTACAACGGCTTTATCATCTTCCCCCATATCCGAAGATAAGAACAAAGCCATACCAAAGAAATGAAAAAAGGTTCTCCGTCACAACTATGTGCAGAGAACCTTTTTTGGTTGTCAAAGGTAGCCGCTATTTGGCAGGCGCGGCCGTTGCTTCAAACGTGCTGCAAGGAAGTGCAGCACTATTGACGAGATTGGCACGCGTGAAGGGCTGCCAGGCGTAACGCACAGAGACAGGATTCTTTACGGCATTGCTCTTCACCACCACTGTTGTACCTTCGATTTGGGCCATAGCTGCATGGTAAACGCCGTCTTCTCCGGCCACCTCGAAGCCTATCAATCGTGGCCCATTAGCCGCCAATCCGTTGGCATGACTGAAACGCAGGCGGAGCGCATCGGCCTGCACACTGACACCTACACACACAGGGCCTTCGGCCTCAAGCGTGTGACCATAAGTGTGGGAGAGAGCCAAGCGCGCCAAGCGTTCGCCAACAGGTTGCTTGAGGGTGTAGTGCACATCGAGGGAGTCGCCCAAATCCGTTGTTACAGCCATCCACGTTTGAGGTAATTGCGCGGCCAAACGGCGTTGAGAGTCGCGGAAATGCGGCCAAGAGGGGCGGTTGAGACTCGAGAGTTGGACAACATAGAAAGGCAGTTGCGGACGGCCAAAGAAGTTGCGCCAACTCTTTTCTAAGAGCGGGAAAAGGCGCTCATGCAGCTCCACGTTGTGAGCATTGGACTCGCCCTGATACCAAGCCACACCGCGGAGAGCATAATTGGCCAACGGACGCATACCTGCCTCAAACATGTAGGCAGGTTCGTAGGGGTGGCGCTGCAAGGGGTTCTTGCTCTCGCCGATGTTCTGCAACGCGCGTTGGCGCGCCCAAGGCATTCCGAAATCGCCCCGATACCAGTCGCGCAAAATCAAAGGAAAGTCCCACTCCAAGGTATGTCGGTCTATCCAGGATTCAGTTGTCGTGCCGCCCACGGCATTGCAGATGATGCCCACGGGAACTTTCAAACTATCGGCCAAAGCTGCTCCAAAATGGTAGGCAACGGCCGAAAAACCTTTCAGACTTTCGCGTGAACATTTCTGCCACGGCCCGAGGCGGAGATACTGATGGCGATTGACAGAATCGCAGGCAGTGGCCGACCACTTTACGGCATTCGTGGCGTAGATAGCGGGCATATTGAAGAAGTGGAGCAGCGTTCGGCTGTCGGCTTGAGCTAAATCGGCATCTCTGCTGGACACTGAAGAAACGGGTAGTTCCATATTCGACTGCCCCGAACAGAGCCACACCTCTCCTATATATATATTGTCAATAACTATGCGGCGGCTCGGAGCGGATAAGGTTGCTTTGTAAGGGCCGCCGGCCGTTTGAGCGGGAAAGGTGAGTGCCCACTGTCCCGCGGCATCTGCCCGACAGGAAAGCGTGCGGCCGCAAAAACTAACCTTGACTTGTTCGCCAGCATTCGCCATGCCGCGAAAAACAACTGGTTCATTTCGCTGCATCACCATACCGTCCGTGTAGAGCGGCGGGAGTTGCAAACCGCCGTAATTACCCGTCAGACCGCTATATACGGTCTGAGCGATGATTGCAGCCCCTTCCGCGCTGGGATGGATGGCATCTGCAAAAAGATCGGGACGGGAATAGAGCGGCGCGTGTAGGTCAATCAGCCCAACGTTTGCAGCTTTGGCCACCTGCCGAATATGTTGCTGGATGGCTGCATGCCAATCGCGCGTTCCACTACAAAAGCGGGCGTGGCGGTCGAATATGGGCGACATCAGACATACCCATATCCGCGCTTTGGGATTGGCCGCGCGGAATTGGCTGATAAGGCGCAAATAGTCGGCGTTAAAGTCCTCGCTATAATTCGGCCAATTCCGCGGATCGGTATCATTGAGGCCGAGATGGATTACTACCATGTCGGCCTTGAAAGCTAAAGCCTCTTCATACTCTTTCTGCTTCACATAGGGCCTATGTCCTTTCTCGAGAAGCGTAGTTCCCGAATGTCCGAAGTTGCGCACCTCGTAGCCATCGCCCAGCAGGCGTTGCAATTGCGCCGGATAGCACTGAGTTTCGCGTTCGGGCAATCCGTAGCCCCACGTCACACTATTGCCCACGCACGCCACCTTTATCTTGCTCGCTGCAAAGGAGGTGAGGGTCGACAGCAATAGGCTGCACAATAATATGATTTTTCTTGTCATAAATATAAAAGATGAGTTTCTTCTCATAAAGCGCGGGCCGTTCAGCTCCCTGCTCCCCCGCGCGGCTGCAATTTTCGGAAAATTCCCCGAGATAAGCAAGCAATTCAGTACTTACATGAATAACAATCGCTTAAAAGCAGACAGTGACGGAGGGAATTATAGGAAGGAAAAATAAATATGCTATAAAACATATTTCCAACATAGTGACTCATGGAAATTATAAATCTTTCTGATTTTTTGTCATATCTATTGGTGCATCTCTCCTTTTTTCTGTAGATTAGAGGCCGACAATATGTCATCACTTAAATTATATCATCTATGAGACGAAACTTTACTGCTTTATCAGTGTGCTTCTGCTTGTGCCTACCTTTGTTGCAGGCAAGAGCACAAGTGTTGAAGAGTGTTGCGTGTAAGCCCAAAGCAGAGCTACGAGCTGCACAAGCAATCACCACAACAGATGCACAGTATGCTTTGCCAGTCCCGTTGCGAAACATTGCTACAATCAAGCAAGAGGACAATGCAGTGTGCAATCTGTTAGTTAGGCACAAAGCCATCAATGGCGGGGCTTGGCTCTTGGCTTCAAAGGAGCGAAATGTGGTTTTCAAGGATGCATCAAAAAATGGACCTACAGCGTGGAAGTGGACATTACCCGGAGCCACCGTTAGCTCCCAGCAAACTCAGGACGCCTCAGCGAAGTATGCCGTTGAAGGCCTTTTCGACTTCCCCACACTTGAGGTGACGACAAGCAAAGGCGTAAGCACTTATAAACCTGACTTGAAAATCAAAGCGGGCGGTACTGCTGAAATCACAACGATCGATATGCGCAAGTGGGGATCTACTTACCAGCTGGCCCTACTTCCCTTCAGCGAAGGACTGGAAGTAGGCGGCTGTTTGGGAGGTACTAACAACAAGGGAATTGTTGGAGTAGGAAATTTATTTATGATGGGAAGCGATGATATGTACCTCGATGGTGTCAATGTATACCTCCATCATAAACCCAAGAAATATAAGGAAGATGCCACACTTGTACTGAAAGTTTGGATGGTGAAACTTCCTGAGGGCGGCGAACTTAAGTTTACCACGCTGCCCGTTGAAGTTCAAACGATGAAGATGAAGGATATCAAAGCAGACGGCGAGGACGGCGCATGGGCACCCGTAGAGGGCGGCGCAGTAGCAGCCTTCCGTTTTGATGTACCTTTGGATCTCTATGGCAAAGGTTTGTTCTTCATATCAATAGAAGGCTTTAGCAACGACCCAAGTACAGAGGACTTCTGCATTCTGACAGACCAAATCGGCGTTCCCCTTTCTGAAGCTGACGCTAACAACCGCTTAGCGCACAATTCCTTTGCGCGACTGAAGGGCGAGACCGACTACTTGCGCCCCATCAGTATGTACGGCGGCGGCACGGGCAGCTTTGCCATTTGTCCGCTGGTTCGCGTTCCGCTCGAAACTACGGGTATCGCTTCGCTAAGAAATTCTGACAACGCTTCCTTCAAGGCTGTTGTTGCCCACGACCAACTTCAAATCACAACATCTCAAGCAGGTCGCGTGAGAGTATTGGACTTAGCGGGGAAAACCATTAAGAGCCTCACGGTAAAAGCTGGTATGACCTCACTTCCTATAAGCCAACTGAACCGCGGCCTATACATCGTGGAAGGTCCGCGCGGCGAAAGTTGCAAAGTTATATTCTAATTTATCAGCAAAACATTTAGAGTCATGAATACATTTATCAAAGGTACGTTGGCGTCTTTATGCGCAATGTTTTTCATTGGTGGAGCGAACGCTCAAACCCACCAATGGCAGTTTGTCACTACTGGCGAGGGCAGCACATACGCTATTGAGAAAGACGGCTCCCTTTGGGCCTGGGGCTGGAACGAGAGTGGCCAGCTGGGCATAGGAGGTGGCGCACAAAAGGTATCCGTGCCCACACAGGTAGGTACTGAAAACACATGGAAATATGCCGTGGCCGGACAATCATACGCCTTCTTCATCAAAGCAGACGGCACACTCTGGGCCGTAGGAGATAACACCAAAGGCGTACAAGGCGTGGGCGACGGAATGGGACATAAGACGCCCATCCAAGTAGGCACAGATACCAATTGGAAAAGCGTTTCTGTTTCGCGCTTTTTTGGACATACCGCCATCGGTCTTAAGACTGACGGTACGCTCTGGGGTTGGGGCGAAGGAGAATTAGGAACTCTTGGTTTGGGCAACTATAAGAACCAAACCACTCCTAAACAAATCGGTACCGACACGGATTGGGCGCAAGTGACCGTGGGAGATAACACGACGCTTGCCTTGAAGACCGACGGCTCCCTTTGGGGCTGGGGTTGGAATGATAATGGTACGCTGTGCGACCTGCCTAAGAAGACAAAGACTCCTACTCGTATTGGTACGGACAACGATTGGGTGCAAGTGTATTCAGTTTCTACAACTGCCTACGGTATTAAAGCCGACGGCTCGCTTTGGGTTTGGGGCTCTGCCGATAATAACATTCTCGGACTCAACGATGAAAACATTACAAAGGTGCAGCAACCTCTCAAGATTAATGCTTTCAAAGAACCGGTAGCCTTCATCTCTGGCTACAGAAACGGTAGAGTCGTGGGTATAGGTTCGGGCGGCGTAGCCACAAAACTATACGCTTGGGGAACAAATGAGGATGGCGCATTGGGCAACGGCACAGGCGTGGCAGTAGATAACCCCACCGGTGGAATTACCTATACAGGCACACCAGTAGAAGTGAAGTTGCCGGCCAACACGAAGGTAACTCAGCTCACTTCGGGCGAGGGCTATTCTATCGTACTTACCGACAAGGGACAGCTCTATGGCTGGGGCAAAAACAGAGGTGGACAATTGGGAGACCACGCCACAGAGAGCCAGATGACTTTCTCCAGTATGCCAATCGTTGCAGGGGAGAAAGCTGAGGAAATTCAAACTACGTTCACGTTTGATGCCGAGAATATTCCTGCATCTCTCAAAGAAGCCAAGGTGCTGATCCTAACTGGCGCGTGGGGCACTGAAGATTTCGCTAAACTCACGGCAGCTATCGGTAACAACTCGGGATTCCCACCAGTGGGCAATACTACGATTGAAAAAGTGGATATGAGTCAGGCCACCATCAAGGCTAAGACCTATCTCTATGTTACTTATGGTGTGAACAACGTGGGTACTTTCCAGGGCTGCAAGGCTCTCAAGGAAGTGGTTATGCCTGCTGATGCTGAGGCCGCTAATTTCGTAAGTTTCCGCTCGGCATTCCAGAATTGCCGCGTGCTGGAAAGCATCGACATGAAGGGATGTAGCAGTGTACGCAACCTGACGGACGCTTTCTTCGGCTGCGAAAAACTGAAGCGCTGCGACCTCTCAGCTGCCGCTAACATTACGATGACGGAGAGCATGTTTGATCAATGTTCAGAGCTGGAAGAGGTAATCCTGCCCGGAAGTATTGCATTGCAGAAATATGCTTTTGGAAACTGCTTGAAATTGAAGAAAATCGATTGGAGCAGGTTTACAGGCAAGAAAGCTCCTGTATTTGCTAAAGATCTCTTCCAATATATTACCGACTACAAGGCTATCACACTCATCGTTCCTGAAGCTGCCTACGAATGGTTTACTGCTCACGCTGATTGGAGCAAACTTAACATCGTGAAGGCTACTACTACTGGTCTCTCCACCTTGCAGCCAAGCACCCCCGCTTATGCTGGAAAAGTGTATGACCTGCAAGGTCGCTATCTGACTACTGTTGCCAACGAATCAGAGCTGAACCGTCTGCCTGTAGGTATGTATATCTGCAATGGTAAGAAAGTACTGGTGAAATAAGGAATAAGGCTTAATGGGAGCCCCTCCATCTCAATGGGGAGCCCCCTCCATCTCCCCCATGAGGGGGAGTGCTCGGCTACCACTTGTAGCAGGATTCTTCAACGGCTTATTGGATTTCTGCTTTCCCGCATTTGGTTCTCCGACGGGTCGGACTAGTCAGACCAGTCAGATATTCAGTCCTCCGACCAGTCGGACCAGTCGGACTAGTCCGAGAACCAAAGCTGAGCACTCCCCCTTATGGGGGAGGTGGAGGGGGCTTAAAAATATCAATAGAATTCTCACTTTCCCCCTCCCACGAAAGCCACAAATCCTCGCACGAAAGGGAGAGAGCACCCCATCCAGCCTTCTTGAGCGCGGATACAATAAGGCTGTCGGCGGATTTCCTTATTGCATCGGCTGACAGAATAAGGAAGCCAGCCGATACAATAAGGAAACTGACGGGTGGGATAAGGCTGCAAACGAGCAGAAAAATGAAAAAAAGCAGTTTTTTTGAGGTGAAAAACTATAAAAACCGGAAAATCTCACCCAAAACTATCCTGCAAAATCCTCCGACAAAGAAAAAATTTGGCCGCTCCACTCTTTTCTCGCGCTAAAAGGAGAAATGGGTTTGTAAAATAATAAGGCGGTTAAGCAGCATAAAGATAAGAAATCAGAGAAAGGAGATGTAGATTAGAACTATTTTCTTATTTTAGAGGATAACTACGATTATATTTTGGCAAATCTGTATTTATCTGTAATTTTGTGCCACTTTACAAAATTTATTTATGCTTTTTCCACTCAATAGTAAGCACACAAAGAGAAAAAAGAATGGGCCGTTAGCACTCAGCCCTATGTTGTTCATGGTAGGAATGTTTGTGCTCCTATCTTTCATTTGCGGAGGCTTCTCCAAAGTGCCTCTACTCATCGTTTTCATCACTACATCCATCTTCTCCCTTTTCACGCTGCGCCACACGCCCTTTGAGGAGCGTCTGACGATATACAGCAAGGGCGCGGGGCAGGATAACCTGCTCTTGATGATATGGATTTTTATTTTGGCAGGTGCTTTTGCTGCCACAGCGCGACAGATGGGAGCAGTGGATGCTACCGTCAATCTGTGTATGCAATTATTGCCTCCGTCGATGCTCCTTCCCGGACTTTTCCTGGCTTCTTGCTTCATCTCGATGAGTATAGGCACAAGCGTTGGGACAATTGTTGCCCTCGTGCCCATCGCCGTCGGAATGGCCGGTCCATCAGGACTGACAGAGCCCATGATGGTGGCCAGCTGCGTGGGCGGTGCTTTCTTTGGCGACAACCTTAGTTTCATCAGCGACACCACTGTGGTGGCCACTCGCACGCAAGGGGTGAAGATGAGCGATAAGTTCCGAACCAACTTTGCAGTGGCTCTGCCGGCCGCTCTCCTCACGTTCGCGCTCTATATGTACTTAGGGTGGGGCACTACGAGCCATATAGTCGTGGGTGCAGTGGACTATTGGAAGATTCTGCCCTATGTGGCGGTCATCATCACAGCCATTCTGGGGCTCAACGTGCTGATAGTGCTCACGGGCGGTATTCTGCTCACGGGTATCATTGGTATCTGGGAGGGCTGCTATGATGTTGCCAGTTGGCTTTCTTCTATCTGCGAAGGCATTGGCGGCATGAGCGAACTGATACTTATATCTATGATGGCGGGCGGACTGCTTGCCGTGATTCGCGCAGGCGGAGGTATCACTTGGCTAATCCATAACCTGACGAGACAAGTGAAGAGTGTGCGCGGCGGCGAACTGGGCATTGCCACCCTCGTTAGTCTCACCAATCTCTGCACGGCAAACAATACCGTGGCCATCCTTTCCGTGGGTCCGTTGGCCAAAGCCATCAGTCAGCGCTTCGGCGTAAGTCCGCGCCGCGCAGCAAGTATTCTCGACACCTTCTCATGTATTGTTCAAGGCATCATACCCTATGGCGCGCAACTCCTCATGGCCGGCGGTTTAGCATCGCTTGCGCCCACGAGCATCATGCCTTTTCTCTTCTATCCCTATATCCTGGCTTTCGCTATGCTTATGAGCATCCTTGTTAGAAGAAAACAAGTAGGTTGATGATATAGAAGGACATATTTTCAAATCAAAGATAGGAAGTAAGAAAACTGTACTTTCGGAAGATAAAAGCAAGGAAAAAACGTTCTTTCTGCTATTTTTTATACAGTTTTCTTACTTCATCAATCAAAAAAAAAGACAAAAGATAATATTTCCTCTAATTTTCTCTACATTTATATTATAATATCCATCAGAAAAAGATTAACTTTGCTAACGGTTTAAGAACGCATAAATAAATTATATTATATAAATGGAGAAGATAGATAATCTAGATTTGCATATCTTAGGTGTTATTACTGAGAATGCTCGAGTTCCTTTCAAGGACGTTGCAGCTGTTTGTGGAGTTTCCAGAGCTGCCATTCATCAACGCGTACAGCGTCTCATCGAAGCTGGTATTATCGTTGGTTCTGGTTATAATGTAAATCCAAAGGCCATAGGCTATAGCACCTGCACTTATGTTGGTATTCGCTTAGAGCGCGGCTCTATGTACAGAGATGTAGCCACAAAACTCGACAAGATACCTGAAATCGTGGAGTGCCACTTCACAACGGGCAACTACACTATGCTGGTGAAACTTTATAGCCACGACAATGAGCATCTCATGGAGCTACTCAACCATAAGATTCAGGAAATCCCCGGCGTAATATCTACGGAGACTCTCATCAGCCTCGAACAAACCATCAACCGCGAGATACCTATCCCTACAATAAACATTGTGGAGAAGAAACCTCGCAAACCTCGCACTCCCCGCAAGAAAATAGAAGTTGCGGATATGGAAGACATCGACTAAATAAAGGGCTATGTACTTCGAAGGTATCCTGATAGGATTTTGTACCTTTCTGATTATCGGCGCCTTTCATCCAGTGGTCATCAAGACAGAGTACTATTTCGGTACACGCCCTTGGTGGATTTTTCTCCTGCTCGGACTCGCTGGCACAATAGGTGCGATATTCATTGAAAGTACTTTCTGGAGCTGCCTCTCTGCAATCACTGGTTTCTCTCTACTTTGGTCCATTCTGGAACTCTTTGAGCAGAAAGAACGTGTTAAGAAAGGCTGGTTCCCGAAGAATCCTAAACGAAAATACTAAGCTGATGGATGAGAGCCCGAAGTTCTCATTCATCAGTCTTTCTTTTCTGACATTCATCACATCTCGCCCCACAATCGGCATCTGCTTGGCAAACCAGTGCCAACAAAAGACGCGAATAGCGAGATGCCTACAACTTATATACACATATAATTATGTCCTTCAATATCAACTTAGATTACGACAGCGTAACAGATCATTACCCCAACCACCAAGCTCGGCCCATCATCGGAATTACGGGAAATTTCGGTGAGAATGGTTGTACGCTCGGCGAAGGATATTATAAGAGTCTGGAGGCGGCAGGTGCTATTCCAGTTGTCCTACCTCCTACGCAGAACATTACAGAAATTCTCACGCTCCTTGATCGTGTTGACGGAATTCTCTTAAGTGGCGGTGCCGACATCAATCCGCTCTATCTGGACACTGATCCTATCCCCGAATTACATAGTATCAATCCCGAACGCGACCGCTTCGAGTTGTTGCTCACTCGGTTTGCGTTCGACCGCCAAATACCTATGCTGGGCATTTGTCGCGGTATGCAGATGCTTGCAGCTGCACTCGGTGGCAGCCTTCATCAAGATATCCGTGTGGCCCTGCCTGATGCTCCACTCTTGAAACACTCCCAAGATGCTCCCCGATACTTGCCCACACATTTTGTTGAGGCAGCAGCGGACAGCACCATAAGCAACCTGCTGGGTTCGCGCTTTGCGGTAAATAGTTTCCACCACCAAGCCGTCAACGAAGCAGGACCTCATCTCCGCGTAGTGGCTCGCAGCACCGACGGCGTAGTAGAAGCCGTGGAAAGCAACGAGGAGAAAAGTATCATAGGTGTACAATGGCATCCCGAATGCTTTATTCAGAACGGCGATGAAAGTATGCTGCCGCTCTTCCGCTGGTTCATGACGCAGGCCGAGTCCTTCCGCCGCGCTCGCAAAGTACACCAACAGATTCTTACCCTTGACTCACACACCGACACCCCTATGTTTTTCGAGCAAGGCGTCAACTTCGACCACCGCGACCCAAAGGTGCTCGTCGATCTCCATAAGCTACACGAAGGCATGATTGATTCTGTCATCATGGTGGCTTATCTAAAACAAGAAGGGCGCAGCACAAGCGAACTTGAAGCAGCCACCTGCAAGGCGCAGCGCATATTGCAAGAAATCAGAGATATGGTAGAAAATGTGCGCGGAGCTGAGATAGCCTACACTCCGAAGGATGCCCACCGCCTCAAATCCATCGGACGGAAAGCTATCTTCCTCGGAATTGAGAACGGCTACGCTATAGGCCGCGATTTAACAAACGTAGCGCGCTTTCGCAATGAGGGAGTGGTCTATATGACCCTTTGCCACAACGGCGATAACGACATCTGCGACGCCGCATCCCGTTCGAACAACGAACACAACGGCTTGAGCGATTTCGGCAAGCAGGTTGTCGACGAAATGAACCGCGTGGGCATGATGGTAGACCTTTCGCACGCTGGCGAAAAGAGTTTCTACGACGTCTTATCCTATAGTCAGTTGCCGCCCGTCTGCTCCCATTCATCGAGCCGCGCCCTTTGCAATCATCCGCGTAACCTCACGGACGATCAGCTGCGGGCTTTGGCCGACAAGGGAGGCGTTGCGCAAGTCACCTTCTACCACGGATTCCTCCGCGAAGACGGTCAAGCCACAATTAGCGACGTTGTAGCCCACCTGCTCCATATGATAGACGTGGCTGGCATTGACCACGTCGGCATCGGAAGCGACTTCGATGGCGACGGAGGCGTTCCAGGCTTGGCTTCAGAGGCTGAAATGCTCAACCTCACCCGCCGACTCATCAACGAAGGCCTTACAAACGCACAGCTCCGCAAGATATGGGGCGGTAACTTCCTTCGAGTGATGAATCAGTGGCAGAAAACATACTAAACAAAAGTTCCCTTTATCTTCTTCATAAAGAGAAACGTTCGGATATGGCTCATCTGAGCCGACAGAACCTAACTATCTATGAAGAAGATAAAGGGATTTTTCAATAACTTATATCTATATGAAACTTTCTTTCAAATTCCTCACAACAGCTTTAGCCGTCGGACTGGTAGGTCTGACAAGTTGCAAAAGCAAACAGCAGAACGACGCGGTAAAACCCGACGCTGAACTGGCAAAAGTGCAATTCAACGCCGACAGTGCCTATCAGTACATCGTGAATCAATGTGATTTCGGAGCACGTGTCCCAAATAGCGAAGCCCACGACCGTTGTGCTGATTACATCGTCAAAGCTTTCAAGCGATTCGGACTGACCGTCAACGAACAGAAAACTACTGTCAAAGGATGGGATGGAAAAATGCTCCAGTGCAATAATATCACTGCCAGCTATAAACCCGAACTCCGTGAGCGCATCGTGATTTGTTCCCATTGGGATAGTCGTCCCTGGGCCGATGCTGATCCTGATTCTTCAAAACACCATGAGCCGGTTATGGCTGCCAATGATGGCGCGAGCGGTGTGGCTGTTATGATGGAATTGGCGCGTCAGATTCATCAGCTCAACCCTTCTGTTGGTGTCGACTTCGTATGTTTCGACTCAGAGGATTATGGCGCTCCCTACTGGGGTCCACAAACCAAGGACGAGAACGATTGGTGTCTCGGCAGTCAGTATTGGGCCAATAACTTACCTAAGGACTACAAACCGCGCTACGGCATTCTCCTCGATATGGTAGGCGGCGACGATGCACAATTTAAGTTTGAATACTACAGCATGCAGTATGCGCAAAACGTTGTGGCAAAGGTGTGGAGCGCAGCACAAAGTGTGGGGGCTGACAACTACTTTTTGCAGCAAGACGGAACGGCAGTCACTGACGACCACATCCCCATGAATCGTATTGCAAATATCCCCACAATCGACATCATCTCCGACAACGGAAACGGTTTCTCCCGCACCTGGCACACCACCATGGACACGCCGCAGAACATCTCTCGCGAGACGCTCAAAGCCGTAGGACAAACGCTCGTGCAAACGCTTTTTGAAGAAAAATAAAAAGCTTTTATTTATCAATCATCGTAACTTCAGAAACAATGACAATAGAAGAATCACAGCAAGAAATTATTGAAGAGTTCAGCGAAATGGACGACTGGATGGATCGCTACCAGCTGCTCATCGACATGGGGGAGGAACAAGCCCCTCTGCCTGCTGAAGAGAAAAACGAAAGTAACCTCATCGATGGTTGCCAAAGTCGCGTATGGATTGTGTGCAACGAACAAAACGGTCGGCTGCACTTCCGCGCTGAGAGCGATGCGCTGATTGTGAAGGGCATTATCGCGCTCCTCATCCGCGTTATCAACGACCACACGCCGCAGGAGATTCTCGATGCCAAACTCCATTTCATCGACGACATAGGCCTTCGCGAGCATCTCTCGCCTACGCGCTCCAATGGTTTGCTGGCCATGATCAAACAAATCAACTTCTATGCCTTGGCCTACAAGGCAAAAGGATAACACCACAGAAGGCTCACCTCATCACAAAACAAGGTGAGCCTTCATTGTATCCGTTCGAAAAATCGACACACGGGATACTATGAAGAATAACTCCTTTCTTGTAAACTCTTTTCGCATTCTATACGACTGAGAATCGCGCGAAATCCAACTCAGAATTATCCAACCGAAACAACGCAACTATGGAGCGTTCGGCTTCCTTATTGGACAGATAGTTTTATGCCGAATTTCTCATTTTTCTCTTTATTCTGACAAACAGAATAAGGATAACAGGGATGAAGAATATAGAAACCACCGCAGATAGAATAAGGATATTTGAAAATAGAATAAGGCTATCGGCTGACTTCCTTATTGTATCCGCCAACGCAATAAGGAAAACAATGAAAAGGTATATTTTAGAAGAAAACAAGCTTATTGCGTGATACAATAAGCTTGCTATATTGAAAAACTAAATTGACAAGAAAAAAGACAGAAACTATTTGTTCGAAATCAGAAGGGAGAGGGGATTTTTTTTAATTCTCCGACTCGTCCGACTAGTCCGACCCGTCCGAAAATCAAACAATTCTGCTCTTCCTCTCCTCAACTATTTTGTAAAACCCAATTGTCGGGCAAATTCCCACATCACGATGCCGGCGGTAACGCTCACGTTGAGCGAGTGCTTAGTGCCGAACTGCGGAATTTCAATACAAGCATCCGAAGCATCTACCACTTGCTGCTGAACGCCCTTTACCTCATTGCCCATCACCAGAGCATAGCGACCATTGGATGGCAGGGAGATTTCGTCGAGCTTGAGGCTTCCCTCCACCTGCTCGATGCTGTAGATGGTGTAGCCTTCAGCACGCAATGCCGCCAAGGCCTCTTCTGTTGTGGGATAGTATTGCCAGTCCACACTGTCTTCTGCCCCGAGTGCCGTCTTATGTATCTCCTGCTGAGGAGGACATCCCGTGATGCCACAAAGACAAACGCGCTGCAAGCGGAAAGCATCGGCCGTCCGAAAAACACTCCCCACATTGTGAAGACTCCGAATGTTGTCGAGCACCATCACTACAGGCAATTTCTCGGCCGCCTTAAACTCGGCCACTTCCAAACGCCCCATTTCTTCCACTCTCAGTTTGTGCATGATTTCTATCTTTAAGAGGGCAATGCCCAAAACTATTCTGTTCGTCGGTAGATGCCCAAATTGTTGGCTGCAAAGTTAAGTTATTCCTGTTGATAAGTAGTGGAAAAGCCGTTGAAAACTGGTGGAAACACGGCTAATAACCTACTGCCGACAGAAGAGTTAAAGCTATTGACAGTTTTCCACTATATACCACTGTTTTACTCCTATTTTACGCAGCTTTTCCAACGGAAATTGACCGACAGAAAAGACCTTTTTTCAGCCGTTCAAAACTTATCCACAGGCTGTGTAAAACCCTCTATAAAAGGGATTGTAACTATTTAAGAACAGATACTTATAGTTTGTTTTCAGGTGTGGATATCGGCGTGGAAAAGTAAGCTTTCTTTGTGGATTACATTATTTCCAAATTTTATACAAAAAACTTATCCACCGTTTCCACAGGCAATTATCATCAACATAACTTTCTTTTCTTTTTCTAAGAATAAAAAAAGAAAAAAGAATATATAGAAAATGTTTTGCGTGGTGGATGGTGGAAAACGAGAAATCAATTCTTCTGATTTCTCGGAAAGTGTTGCAGAATCTGATCCCGAAGAAAGCGGCGATCAATGTGGGTATAGATTTCGGTAGTACTGATGCTTTCGTGCCCCAGCATGGTTTGAATGGCGCGCAGGTTGGCTCCGCCCTCCAGCAGGTGGGTGGCAAAGCTGTGTCGGAAAGTGTGGGGCGAGATGGTCTTTTGGATGCCCGCTTGTTCGGCGTAGACCTTGATGTTGTGGAATACAGTGATGCGCGACAGGTGCTTCTTGCGCGCCGCACTGATAAAGACGTAATCTTCTTCGCCAGGTTTGATGTTGATGGAATTGCGGAAAGCGAACCACGACTTTAGTTCGCGAATGGCGCGCTCAGAGATGGGCACTAACCGCTGCTTGTTGCCCTTTCCCGTGACGCGCAGAAAACCCTCGTCGAGGAAGAGATCGGAGAGCAGGAGGTTGCAAAGCTCGCTCACACGCAAGCCGCAGGAATATAGCATCTCAATGGCCGCGCGGTCGCGTTGCCCTTCCGGTGTGCTCACATCGATCACTCCTTCGATAGCATCAATCTCCTCCACGCTAAGCACCTCGGGCAAGTGTTTTCCTATTTTGGGCGATTCGAGAAGTTCCGTAGGGTCTTGTTCCAGATAGCCATCTAGAACAAGAAATTTATAGAACGAGCGTACACCTGAAAGAATCCGCGCAATGGAACGTTCGCCGATGCCGACATCCATAAGGGCCGCTGCAAAAGAATGGAAATGTTCGAGCTCTACCTTTAGAAAATCAATCTTTTCATCTTCAAAATACGCAAAGAGTTTCTCTACATCGTGGAGATAAGCCTCACGCGTGTTGTTGGAAAGTCCTTGTTCGAGCGTGATATAGCTCTTGTATTTTTTCAGAATACTGTTCATGGATGAAAAGAACGTTGGTGGGCGGCAAAGATACGGATAAATCGTGCGGCAAAGCGAAAAAAATGAAGTAACTTTGTAGCCTAATAATATATAGGCCTATGAAGATACTAATTATGAATGGTCCGAATCTCAACTTGTTGGGACAGCGCGAACCGAGCATATACGGCACGGGAACAATGGAAACCTATATGGCTGAACTTCAAAAGCTCTATCCAGCAGTTGAGTTGGAGTATTTTCAAAGCAATGTAGAAGGCCTCATGATTGATCGCCTACAAGCCACTCTCAGAGATGGTACAAACGGTGTGGTTCTCAATGCGGGTGCCTATACGCATACGAGTATTGCACTGGGAGATTGCATCCGCTCGCTGGCATGTCCCGTTGTGGAGGTGCATATCTCTAATGTGTACCAGCGCGAAGAGTATCGCCACCGTTCCATGATTAGTGCAGCCTGTAAAGGTATTATTGCTGGCTTCGGCCTTCATAGTTATCGCTTAGGTATCGAGGCTCTGCTGAGAAATTAAAATTGTTTCAGAAAAAACAAGATAAGGAAGATGAAATACAAGAAGACCAAGATTGTTGCTACCATTAGTGACGCACGTTGCGACGTATCGCTGATACAGAAACTCTATGATGAAGGCATGAACGTAGTACGCCTGAACACGGCTCACCAAGGGCCGGAAGGTATGAAACGCGTAATTGATAATGTGCGCGAGGTTTCCAGCCACATCGCCCTGCTGGTGGATACGAAAGGACCTGAAGTGCGCACAACGGTTTGTGACGCCCCCATCACATTCAAAGCTGGCGAAACAGTGAAGATTGCTGGACTGCCGGAGGAGAAGACCACGAAGGAGCGCATCTGCGTAAGCTACCCCGAATTTGTGCGGGATGTGGCTGTGGGTTCGCAAATCTTGATTGACGATGGTGACCTCGGACTGCGCGTTACAGAAAAGAACGCTGATTGTGTGACTTGCACCGTGGAGAACGAAGCCACGCTGGGAGCGCGCAAGAGTGTCAATGTGCCGGGTGTGCGTATCAACCTGCCCGCTCTGACGGAGAAGGACCGCAGCAACATACTCTTTGCCATCGACTACGATGTCGATTTCATCGCCCACAGCTTTGTGCGCTCGAAAGAAGATGTTTTGGAAATTCGCAAGATACTCGAAGAGAAAAATAGCGATATTAAAATCATCGCTAAGATTGAGAACCAAGAGGGCGTAGACAATATAGAAGAAATTTTGGAAGTAGCCGACGGCGTGATGGTGGCTCGTGGCGACTTGGGTATCGAAGTGCCGCAAGAATACATCCCTGGCATTCAGCGTCGCATAATTGCAGCCTGCATCCGCGCCCATAAGCCCGTTATCGTGGCTACGCAGATGCTTCAGAGCATGATTCGCAACCCACGCCCCACGCGTACGGAAGTGACCGACATTGCCAATGCTGTTTACAGTCGCGCCGATGCTGTCATGCTGAGTGGTGAGACTGCTTACGGCGACTACCCTGTTGAGGCTGTCCACGTTATGTCTACCGTGGCACGCCAGGCAGAACTCGATAATCTGGACGGAGTGACAGCCGACATTGACGTACCTCTCTCTCAGTATCCTACTGTGACGGAATTTTTCGCCAAAGAAGCAGTGATGGCCACTAAGACTATGCAGCTCCATGGTATTATCATGGATAGTTTCACGGGTCGCACAGCGCGCTACGTTTCTTCCTTCCGTGGTCGCAATACGGTGTTTGCCCTTTGCTATAAACCCAAGACAGTGCGCCATTTGGCACTGAGTTTCGGCGTTTATCCCATCTATCTGCCGATGAATACCTTTGGTCACGCCTTCCTTCTTGTAGCGTTGAAGAAACTGATTGCTGAAGGATTGCTCCATTATGAGGATCGCATTTGTTATCTTGGTTCTCACTGCAAAGAACAAAGCACAAGTTTTATGGAGATGAACATCGTGCGCAACCTGCTGGACGAAGAAGAGAAGGAAGTGTATAGAAACTAACATTTGAGGAATGAGTGGCGAGGTATAAGCCTATTTTTTCGGAGCTTATGTCTCGCAACTTACAACTCGTGTGTAGTAAGAAATAACTCAACTGTGCAACATCACCACACAAATGGAGCAACGCAAATACCGCTGGCAGAAACTGACAGCGTAGAACTGTTGTACGACTACTTGGAGGCTCATTGCACTCCGGAGGATGAATACATGCACCGCCTTTATCGAGCCACCAACACACAGCTCGTGCGGCCGCGCATGGCCAGCGGACACATGCAGGGAATACTCCTGCGGATGATTGCACAAATGGTGCGCCCACAAACCGTACTCGAAATCGGCACTTATTCAGGTTATTCCGCTCTGTGTCTGGCTTCGGGGATGGAAAAAGGTACTAAAATCTATACTTTCGAGGTGAATGATGAACAAGAGGACTTTACCAAACCGTGGTTTGATAATTCTCCCTATCCGGCCGATATAGAAATGATCATCGGCGATGTTCTGAAGTTGCTTCCCGATATGGATCTTCGTTTCGACCTCGTTTTTATCGATGCCAACAAAAGGGACTACCGCGCCTACTACGACCTTGTCTTTCCACGCCTCAATCCTGGCGGTGTGATTCTGGCGGATAATACGCTCTGGGATAATCACGTTATCGATCCGGCTTATGATGACGATGTGCAGACAAAGGCTATTAAAGATTTCAATGATTATGTGGTGCAGGACAGCCGTGTGGAGAAAATCATTCTCCCGCTGCGCGACGGACTCACTATGATTCGTAAAAAATAAGACCAATATGGAAACTACCCGTCAACAGAAAATAGACCGCCTGATACAGAAAGAGCTCGGCGAAATGTTTCAACGCCAAACTCAAGCTATGCGAGGCGTACTTGTGAGTGTAAGTAATGTGCGCGTGAGCCCAGATCTCAGTGTGTGCAACGTTTATGTCAGTGTTTTTCCTTCAGAAAAGGCCGATGAGATAGTAAAAAATCTCAACGACAACGTTCGCAGCATTCGCTACGACCTCGGACAACGCGTGAGACATCAGCTCCGAATCATCCCCGAACTAAAGTTCTTCAAGGATGACACCCTCGACTACATCGAGCACATTGATGAACTTTTGGGTAACAAATAAGTAGCGACAACTATGTCGTTTCCATTCTACATTGCGCGCCGCTATCTTTTTTCTAAGAAGCAGCACAACGTTATCAACCTTATTAGCGGCATCTCCGTGGTAGGGGTAGCACTGGCTACACTTGCCATGGTTTGCGTTATGTCTGGCTTCAATGGTTTTCAAGACCTCATTGGCAATCTCTTCACTGCCTTCGATCCGCAGTTGGAATTGGTTCCAACGCAGGGCAAGGTAATGGCGGAGGACGATCCCTCGCTCGTGGCAGTGAGGCGCAATAACAAAGTGGCAGCGGCCACAAACAGCTATGAGGACAACGCCCTCATACTTTTCAAAGGACGCCCTTTGGTGATCATGCTAAAGGGTGTGGACGACAATTTCACAAAGACGTCCGAAATCAAGAATATTCTTTACGGACAAGGGCAGTATTTGCTTCGTCGTGGCAATTTGAATTACGGTATCCCAGGTTATAATCTCGCTCTGCAAATGGGAGGTTTGAATTTCGGGACGCTGCAAATTTGTGTGCCCAAAAAGGGAGAGCAAATCAATCTGGCTAATCCGATAGAAAACATCAATGTTGACGATTTGACGGCTTCAGGAATCTGCTTCCAGGTTAATCAACAGAAGTACGACGACAATCTAATGCTTTGTTCTCTGCCCTTTGTTCAAGGGCTTTATAATCAAGAGGGCTGCATCACTAAGTTGGAACTCAAACTCAAAGATGGCGTTGACGAACAAACGGCCAAAAAGGAATTGCAACAACTGGCGGGGCCACGATTCAGAGTGCTCGATCGCTATGAGCAACACGAGGAAACGTTCAACGTAATGCAGATAGAAAAACTCTTCGCCTTTGCTTTTCTCACCTTCATAGTCCTCGTGGCTTGCTTCAATATCATAGGTAGCGTTTCGATGCTAATTATTGACAAAACAAAGGATATATCTACGCTTCGTCACCTCGGAGCCACCAACAAGCAGATAGTGCACATTTTCCTCTTTGAGGGATGGCTCATTTCCTTTATGGGAGCGATCATCGGCATTGTTCTCGGTCTCATTTTATGCCTTTTGCAGCAGCAGTTTGGCCTGCTAAAGCTCGAGCCAACAGGCGGCGGCAACTTTATCGTGGATGCGTACCCCATCAGCGTTCATGCGCTCGACATTGTGATAATCTTCTTCACCGTCATCATTGTTGGCTTCCTCAGCGTGTGGTATCCGGTGAACTATCTGAGCCGCAAAAGCATGGATTCGCAAGCATAAGCCAATGTTTAGACTTATTGAATCCTATTGTCTAACTCCCCATATTTTTGAATATAAGCACTTGTCTTTGGTGCGTACTTCGTAAATATATCTACCGCTAAATTTAACTGTAGAAGAAAGTATAGCATCTTCTGCTTCTTTGCAAGATTTTAGAATGGCAGCAGGCGATGTACCAGGAGCAAAGTATTGACTATTACAGTTTAGTCCATTTTGTTTGTAAGAGTCATAGTATGCGTTCTTTATTATTTCAACTTCTTTATTATCACTTGATATTGCTGAAGTTAAACCACAATAATAAATTTCAGGTTCTTCATTATGGCTGCATGAATATATAAGGCAGGATAATAATATAGATAATGCGATGAGTAGATAGTTTATGTTCTTCGACATAATTGATTATTTTAATATTACTTTATGTATTAATAAGCTGTAATACAAGATTATTTCAATAAGTATAAAAGTAATTTGTAGCAATTAAAACACAAAATCATTTTATTATATGATTTGGCAATAATGGTAAATCTAATTCATTCATTAAACTATCTGATAACCATTTATCTTCTTTTTTAACATAAGGATTTTTCAGCCAGTTCTTAAATGCTGTGTTAAAGAGTGTGCGGTGTTCACATACTACATAATATTTGTCTAGAATAAGCATGCATGTCGATGATGAAAGCTTTCCCTTTTTAACTTCAGATATTAGCATTTCTCTTAAATGTTTATTTAAACGTCTCGGATTATGAAGAAAAATCACTAATAATGATGCATTTATAGATTCTTTATTTGAATACGTTTTACCAAGAACTTTTCCATCGATCCATCCATATTTTTCTATAATTTCTGTTGCCCGTTGAAAATTAATAGAATCTACAGAGATGAGAAATGCCCTTACATCCTCCTTTTTCATAAATTGGTGTAATGAAGAGTCTCTAACCCCTTGGTCTAATCCGTATATTTCAGAAAGGACTAAGGCTATACTATCTGTAGGAAAATTGGAGTAAGATGTAATAGACACTTTGGGAGAGAGGGAGTAAGAGCAAAAGAGTATTGTAAAAAATAAAAGAGTAGCAATTTTTTTTATTCTTTTCATATATTTTTTTATTATTTCTTAGTAAAAATAGTAAAAGGAAATTCCTATTACAATATGGGTTACTTATTACTTAATAAGCTCCCTTTGAAGATGAATTTATCAGACTATCACCTGGCTCAGGAATTGAAATAACAATAGGTTCTCCTTTTCCCACCTGACCTTTAGGATATTCATTCTCTATAATAACTCCGACTTCTATCATTTCTGTAGTTGTTGTTCCTCCTACAATTTGGGACATTTTAGCTTTCTTTATTTCTTTCATTTGGAAAAGATATGACTTAAATGGCTACTTCTTAATATGATAGTTCTTGCTTTTCCTATTTGTTAGGGCAGATAGTATACAAAAATATTATTAAATAATTATATATAACTTAATTAAAATATTTATTAATAATAATTAACTGATAGAATACTTTTATAATGCTACTCCTACCAGCAAAAACATATTTTTTGTTGTCACGTTGTCACGGAAGTGTAAACGCGTTGATAGATAGCTGTTTATAAGCGTGACAGCAGTGTGACAACAAAATTTTATTGTCACCTTGTTGTCACGCCTATAATATGTACGTTATCAGATAGTTAAGACCAAAGTGTGACAACGTGACGACGTGACGATGAAAAAACAAAATGTAGGGAGTAGAGAGAGCATGTATAGATATGGCTTTCTTTGTTCTGTGCTCCACTACTATAAGGGTGCTGACTGACGCAATAAGGATGTCAGCTGACAGAATAAGGCTATCAACTGACACGCTTATTGTATCTGCTGATAGCCTTATTTTATTTGTGGCTATTTAGACAATAGTGATGTGGCTCTGCCCGCTGCTGGGGAGTTTCTCTACCCGAATTTGTGGGCTGATTTGGTTGCGGATTTGGTCGGTATGACTAATGACACCTACCTTTCGTCCCTGCGAGTCTTCGAGGCTTGAGAGAGCTTGCATCACCAGTTCGAGGCTTTCGTGATCGAGGTTGCCGAAACCTTCGTCAATGAAAAGTGAACCGATGTTTAGACCGCTGGACGAGAGATTGGCCAGACCGAGGGCTAACGCTAAGGAAACGACGAACGTCTCCCCACCACTGAGCGAGGTGACATAGCGTTTTTGGTCGAACATATCGCGGTCGATGATTTCGAGCATCAGCGTGCCAGGCATGTTTTGCAGGCGATAGCGCGGGCAGAACTTCTCCAGCTGTACATTGGCGTGGTTGACGAGGAAACGGAATGTGTAGCTCTGCGCCAGTTCGCGGAATTTCTTTCCATCGGCCGAACCGAGCAAGTGGTCCAATCGCTGCCATTCGGCTGCGTTGTCTTTTGCTTTTTGGAACTCTTCTTTTCGTTCTTGGGATTGAGCTATGCTGTTGTTGTGTGCTTGTAGGCGTGTGCGCAAGCCCACAATCGCTTCGTTGAGTTGTGCTTGCTGTTCGATGAGTGCCTGCTGCTGTTCGATGAGCTGTTGGCGCGTGTTGTCGTCAGTATTGGCAGGACGATTGCTTTCAGCCTGTAGTTGGAGCAGTGCTTTGCGCACCTGTTCCACTTGGTGCGCTGCGAGCGTTGCTGCCTTCTTGCGCGCATCGAGATTGGTGCGTAGCTCGTTCCAGTTGCGTGTGTCGGAGAAAATCTGCTTTAGCTCCGTCATTTGTATAGGCGCGTGCGTTCCGTTGAACTTGAGAATCCACAAGTCCATTTGGGACATTCCGTCGCTGTATTCCTCTTGTTTTTGTAGGCGCGTTTTCTCCAAATTTTTATGTTGCCCCTCCAGCCGGTTAAGTTCGTTGTTGGTGCGGTCGAAAGCCTCCTGTGCTTTCTGCTGTGCTTGCAACATACCGGCGATATACTTCTTGAGGCGTTCCTCCTCGAGGCTGGGCGAAGATTCGCCAAAGAGGCGGCGCATTTCCTCGCGTTTGTCGTTGAGTCGCTGAAGGGCAGCATCCTTTTCGTCGCGCGCCTGCACCAGTTGGCGGTTGGCTTCTGTTTCGTTATCCTTCATGGTCTTCACTTCTTCGCGCAGGATATTGATTTTGCCGTTCAGATCCTCCAGGCTGTTATTGGTGCGGTTCCAATCCTCGAAGAGATTGTTGAGGCGCAGGCGGAAGTTGTCCGAGTTCTTTTGCCATTCTGTCAGCCAGCTTGAGAGCGTAATCATGCTGTCAAGGTCGCGGTAGAGTTCGCTGCAAACGCGGTCGCTTCTGTGGAGGTTTTGTTGCAGTCGCTCAATGTCGGACTGCTTTATCTTCAAGTCAGAGCGGAACGTGTTTACTTGGTTTTCGTTGTTCTGAATACGCGTATTGAATTGCTCAATCTTCTCCGTGATTTCGTTGATGAGATTCTGGTGCTGATTGAAGGTGTCCATTTCTTTTGTAGACTCCTCACAACTCTTCATTGCGTTGTCGATGAGCATACCAAAGAGGGTGAAACGCGCACTGCGGTTGGTGGTTGGTGAGCAGTCGGTGAACGAAGGATCGAGGTAGACATAGTTTTGCCATTCTGTTTCGTCCGCCGCTTGACTTTGTTCGAGTTCTTGCAGGTAAGTCTTATCCGCTTTCAGCTCAGCTTCATCGGCCGCCAACTTATTAGAGAGTTCCGAAAATTTCTGCTCCGAAGTTTTGAGGAGTTCCTCCGCCTCTTCGAAGTCCTTACTGAGGTTTTCGATGAGATTGCCCAATTCGCGTTGTGTCTCCGTGTGGTAAGGATGATGTGTGGCACCGCAAACGGGGCAAGCCGTACCTTCTTTGAGACTTTTGCGTAACCGCTGAATGTTCTCACTATTGGAGAGCATATAGCTCTCGCGCTTTCGTTCGACATCCTCTTTGCGCACCGCCATCTCCAGTCTTGTTCGTTCCAAGTCCTTACGCGTTTGTTCGAGATTTCCCGTGTCGCGCGCAATTTTTGCTCGGCGTTCGTCGATACGTTCATAGCCCGTCACGATACGTTTCCAGAGTTCGCGTGCAGGTTTGAGCCCTTGCAGGCGATTGCGTAGTTGCGAGAGGCGCAGTTGGAGCTCGTCGCCGTTGTGTCCTTGATTGGCTTGGCGATGAATGAGCAATTCCGATTTTAGTCTGTTGAGTTGTGCTTGATCCTCCTGCTGTTTTTTCTCCAAACGCTCCAAAGTGTCGGAGATATTCTTGTGTTCGGATTGTTTCGTTTTCAGTTCGTTGTTGTCCTGCGCATTCTGTGTGGATTCCGTTCGGAAACTCGCCAGTTTGTCCTTGACAAGTTCGAATTTATCGAACATGATGCGGTGCACATTCAGTGTCTGTCGGTGGAGTTCCTTTTCTTTGATTTCCTCCTCCGTTTTTTCCATCACGGCGAGTTTCTCACGATAGCGCGTTTGCCTATCTATGAGTGTGTCCTGCGCTTGTTTGAGTTGCTGCAAGAGCTTTGTCACCTGATTTTCCGCTTCTGAAATTTCGCCCGATAGCTTATTTCCTTGATTGATAGCCGGCTGCCAACGCATTTGTTCGTTCTCGGCATCGGCCGTCTGCTCTTTGCTGGTGTCGAGAGCCGAAGTAGCCTGTTTCAGGCGCAGTCTGCAATCTGATAGCTGGCTTATGATCTCTTCGTCCTGGGCTTTGAGCTGCTCTATGTCGTTGGCGCGCACCTCTATCTTTTGGAAAAGCGGCAACACCTCCTGCACAGAGTCATAGCGTTCCAGTTTGAGCTGTTCGCCTCTCATTTCAACCACGCGCTTCTGGGCTTCCATGTTGTGGTTTTCGGCAGCTTCCAGTTGGGTTTTGGTTTGTGTATAATTATTGAACCACAGTAGTTGCTCATCAATGCTTTTCTGTTTTTCGCCCACAAACTTATGGGTAGCGGTCTTCTGATGAATCTCGTTGTTGAGTTCGTCGAGTTCTTCAGGCGTCAGGCAGTAGCTGAGCAAACCTTTGATATTGCTATCCAGTTCCAGCACCTGCTTTTCAGCATCAGCGTGTAGTTCGTGGATTTTCTGCGAGATACGGCCGTAGATGTCCGTACCTGTGAGTTTCTCCAATAGCGACGACTTATCGCTCTTCTTAGCTTGCAGAAAAGTGGCAAAACTGTTCTGCGCCAGCATCACGGTGCGCGAAAATTGCGTATAATCGAGTCCGATGATTTCCGTGATTTTCTGTTGTATTTCACTATTGCGACCGTTGAAAGTAGTCTTCTTTGGCGCGAGCTGACGGAAGGAGCGTTGCACATCGTCATAGTTGCCCGTGCGCTTCATGCGGCAGCTCCAGCCAGCCTCATAGCGCGCTCCGTCGGGCATAGTGAATTCTACCCGTGCATAAGCTTCTTTCTTTCCTCGGCGCAAGAGATTTCGCGTGTCGTAGGTCTGAAGATTTTTCACCACGCTGTCGTCCTGCGATAGCATTTCTTTGTTCAGCCGTTCTGCGTTGTCGAGGCGTGGGGCTTCATCGTAGAGCGCCAAACAGATGGCATCGAGCAGTGTGGATTTGCCCGCGCCCGTATCGCCACAAATAGCGAAGAGACCAGCCGAACGCAGCGGTTCGGCTGTGAAGTCAATGACCTGTTCTCCTTCAAAGGAGGTGAGGTTGGAGAGGATTATCTTATCTATTTTCACCGTAGTATATTCTGCTCAGTTAAATATCGGTACATTCCTTTTCTGCTTGTTCGAAACGCAGGCGGAGGGAGTCGGGCATTTCGCTGCCGTAGCGACTGTCGAACACCATTTGAGCCATTTCCATGGGGGTCAGACTGCGTATGGTTTCGATGCTTTCTGTTGTTGCGGAAGTAGGAGAACTCGTTTTCGGTGTTTCGCGCGTCATGCGGCAGAAGAGTACTGCTTTTGTGCTCAAGGCTTCCGTCACCTCATGGAGGAAGTTTGGTTCTGGTTGTTCCTCCAGTACGCGTAGTTCCAGATAGGGCCATGCTTCGCCATTGTCCTTCTTTTCGCGCTCCGGCAGTTTGCAGATTTCGTCCATAATAGTGGCCGGAGTGGCAGAGCCTTTGGCCGGAATGGTGAGCAAATGGCGCAAAGGGTTGTATTCAAGATGGCTCACAACAGTTTCGCCGTCTTCACCGATTTCCACCATTTCCACGCCGTGATGATAGAACCTTTCGCTGAAACTCATTGGGAGAGCCGAACCGGCATAGTAGGTGTTGCTGCTCACTTGCTGGGCTTTGTGGATATGGCCCAAAGCTACATAACTGAATCCTTCACCCATGATGTCGGCATCTACGCGGTCCTGACCGCCCACCACGAGGCGTTCGCTGTGTTCTTCGGCATTGATGTCGGCCCCTGCGGCATAGTAGTGAGCACAAGCCACAGTGGGCAATGCCTTAAAGGGCGATTTGCGAAAATGCTTCTGCAAACCATTGAGGAAATAGTGCAAACCTTCTTCCACGGACATTCCTGCTGGATAGTCGCCGCTGCGCAGATAGGGAATGGCGAAGCAAACCACGCGCGCTTCGGCATCATCGCGCAAACTCAAAGGGAGGAGATACTCGTCGAAGTCTATCTCTCCTTCCTCGTTGCGGTGTATCAGTCCGCGCACATAGATGTTGTGAGTTTTCAACAAGGCTTGCGGAGCTTCCAATCGGCCTGCTGAATCGTGATTACCAGCTGTGATGACGATTTGAATACCTGGAACGGTCTCCGTAGCATCGTTGAGAAACTGATAGAACATTTCTTCCGCACGGGCCGAGGGATTGGCCGAATCGAACACGTCGCCGCTGATGAGCAACGCGTCGGGCTGCTGCTGGCGGAGCGTTTCGAGCATCCAGCGCAAGAAATGGGTGAATTCCCCCTCACGATCGTGTCGGTGGAAACTATTGCCCAAGTGCCAGTCGGCAGTATGAATGAGTTTCATTTTCTTCTGTTTATATTATGATACAAAAGTAATGATAAGCGCGAAAATAGAAAACGCCACGCGTGGAATTATTCGTGGCGTTTAGCAAATGAGGGCTCAGAAACTGACGGGATTGCATCTACTTTGGAACAATCCCCTCCGCTGCTTCTTGGGGTATATACTTAAATAAGAATCTGAAAAAGTTGCTGATTTATTGATAAAATATTTTCAGCAACATGATGCTGAAAATGGAGAATCTACCCCTTCTGCATCAATTTTTGCCCACTTTTTGGTGTGACAGATTTGATAAAATGGTGGAGAAAGTAGCAGGTAGTGCTGTTTTTCATAGTTTTTCCTTCTTTTTCGGTCATATTTTTCCTAAAAAGAGTCTGTACCTCTTCGTCAATTTCCTTATTGTGTCTGCTGGCTTCCTTATTCTGTTGGCCGGCGCAATAAGGAAATCCGCCGACAGCCTTATTGTATCGGCGCGCAGGAAGGCTGGATGGGTCGCTCTCTCCCTTTCGTGGAGGATTTTGTGGCGTTTGTGAGAGGGAAAAAGTAAGAAGATTATTGACTGAATTTAGCCCACGAATTTTCACGAAAGGGGCGAAGAATCACGAATAAGGAAGCCTCCTTCACCTCCCCCATAAGGGGGAGTGCTCAGCTTTGGTTCTCGGACGGGTCGGACTAGTCCGACTTGTCGGAGATTCAGTCCTCGGACCAGTCCGACTAGTCCGACCAGTCAGAAAACCAAAGCTGAGAAATTAGAAATCTAATAAGTCATCAAAGAATCCTGCGATAAGTGGTAGCCGAGCACTCCCCCTCATGGGGGAGATGGAGGGGGCTCCCCCATGAGGGGGAAAGGCTCTTAATTTTCTCCCATCACCTCAACCACGCTTGCGGGTTGAGAGTAGCGGTTTCTTTACGAATTTGGAAATGGAGGGTGCAGTTGCCCGAACCGTCGGGAGCTACAGCGCCGAGAGTTTGACCTCCGTTTACTTGTTGCCCATTATGGACAGAGACAGAAGAGAGGTTGCAATAAACGGTCATGTATTCGCCGTGGCGGACAATGACATTGTACATACCTCCGAGGGAGAAGATGGATGTCACCTGACCTCTGTAGACAGCGCGCGCCTGTGCACCAGGATGTCCCGTAATGTTGATACCCTTGTTGTCAAGACGAATTCCGTTTAGGCCGTTTACGTTGTAAGAGCCATAGCGTGCGGTGACGGCAAAACTACCTGTGATAGGCATTGGCAGGCGACCGCGGTTGGCTGCAAAGCCACCACTGATGGCGCGGTCCATATTGTCGGCTGCAGAGAAGGTCGGTGTGGGTTCTGGCGTATCGTAGCGGTTAGGAGCATTCTTAGCTGCTTCAGCCTTTTTAGCTTCGGCTGCTTTTGTTGCAGCAGCCTGAGCTGCTGCGCGAGCTTGCTGTGCTTTCTCAGCTGCTGCTTTCTTGGCTGCAGCAGTCTTTGCAGCTGCCGCTTTGGCCGCTGCTGCCTTTGCTTCGGCGGCAGCTTTTTCGGCGGCCTTCTTAGCTTCGGCGGCTTTGGCTGCAGCCGCTTTTGCCGCTGCGGCACGGCGTGCTTCTTCTTCCTGCTTCTTCTTGCGGGCCGCTGCTTCAGCGGCAGCTTTGCGCGCCTTCTCGGCAGCCGCTTTTCGGGCGGCTTCTTCAGCAGCACGGCGGCGAGCTGCTGCGGCAATTTCGGCCTGGATGAGGCGATCTATCTGCGCGTTGAGAGAAGCGTACTTCTGGCGTTGCTGCGCTATGGAAGTTTGCAACTCCTTTTGTTTCTGGTTCAGCTCGTTTACCACTTGCTGCTGCTGCACTCTTTTGCCATGGAGCGCTTGCTGTTGTTGGCGTCCCTCAACGAGCAGTTGGTTTTTCTCCGTCTTGATGCCGAGAATCTGGTTCTTCTTCTTCTGAATGGCTTCTTCCTTCTCGCGGATGATTTCGCCCTGCACCTTTTGGTATTTGCTGTAGTTGTTCACATAGCGCATACGGCGGTACATATCGTTAAAACTACGAGCGTTGAGGATGAAGAGCCACTTGTTGTTGAGCAACTTATTGCGGAAGGTGTAGAGAACTGCGCGGTGGTATTTTTGCTTAACGATATTGAGCTCTTGTTGCAATACGCTGAGTTCTTTCTCCAGTACGCTGAGGTTGTTGGTAAGAACAACCATTTCGTTCTGTATGCCTTCAACATATTTCTGCTGTTCGCCAATCTGCGTGTTAAGGACGAGCAGGTTGTTGAGCTGCGAACGGACATCTTTCTTTGTGGTGTTGAGGAGTTGTTCTGATTCGTTGATTTTTTTCTGCATGACAGTGCGTTCCACCTTCAGGCGATTAATTTTTTTCGTCTGCGCGTGGATGGTCAGAGGCAACATGAGAACAAACAGGAGGAATACGAGATATTTTCGCATAGGAGATAGTTTTCTTCTTGCGGCAGAAGCCGTGCTACTAATTCATTTGAATGAGTCGGCCGAGTATGTCGTCGGCTGAGCGTTGCTTGTAAGTGTCTTTCACAGT
The DNA here is from genome assembly GCF_057240785.1 of Alloprevotella sp. NCBI lineage: Bacteria > Pseudomonadati > Bacteroidota > Bacteroidia > Bacteroidales > Prevotellaceae > Alloprevotella > Alloprevotella sp. The sequence continues at coordinate 54,317 of NZ_DBHHRH010000015.1, forward strand.
AGTGCGAGTTTCCCAGTCGCTATTGTTGTTGGGGCCGGTGAGTTCGATATCGAGCTGAGCGTCCTTTCCAAGTCCCGTTATATTAAGAGTGATGGATTTTGGGAATGGTTTTCCGCCCACATTGGTGAAGGCAGCGTATTTACACACCAGTTGTCCTTTCTGCCCCGCTTGTTTGCTCTGCACGGTGATGCGGTCGAGCAAAGCAGTGCTGGTTTGTGTCAGAAACTGGTAGTCGAGTTTCGGTGCGTCGGGTAGGGATAGCAACGTGTGGTCGCCTGCCGACGAAAGATGGAAGCGGTTGAGGGAATTGTTAGCATTGTGTTGTCCTGGAATGAAAATCTCGTTCCAGAAGATAGCTTGCAGCGAATAGAAATCAATATTAGCTTGCTGGAGGAAGCGAACCTCGTTGTAGTTGCCACGACAATACTGCTTGTTGATACGATCAATAAGCAGAACGTTTTGCGGCGTGAATTCGAGGCGGCCTACTTCAAAGCCGAGGAAAGAAAGGGAGAGTTGGATGACATCATTGCGCTTCATATTGAGCCGCCCGTTGCAGCTAATGTTTTTTCCCGCAGCGTTGATGTTTACCTTGACGCGGCTGGTGAGATAATTAGCAGTCTGTGCGTTCTGAACGACCTTTCTTTTGTAAGCTGCCTCGGCGTTGTCGATAGCTTTGGTGTGTTCGGTCGTGTTCTGAATGTTTTTAGTGGTATGACAAGCCGACAAAAGGAGGGCTGCCAGAGGAAGTATTTTCAGAATGTTCATATTCTTGAGCTTGATAATGGTGCTGGCGCTTAGGGGCGGCGGCGCTGAATTTTTCGCCGCAGCTGTGCGCGCTGTTTTTTATCGGAAGAAACGTTGAGAGCCTTGCGCCAAAAGGCAAGAGCCGAACGGCGATCACCACAACGATAGTATATGTCGCCAGCATGGAGGTAGAGCGTAGCACTTACCTCGTCGTTGGGAGTATGTTTGAGGGTTTGGTCAATATAAATACGCGCCTGCTGATAGCGACGGTTCTGGTAGAGAATCCAAGCATAGGTGTCGAGATAAGTAGCGTTCTGCGGCTCGGCATCTACTGTCTTTTTGCTCATAGCTTCGGCCTGGTCGAGATTACGACGTTCAAGGCTGAGAAAATAAGCGTAATTATTGAGGCAAAGAAGGTTGTTTGGATTGAGATCTGCCGCCTGTTTATAAAGCGAAAAGGCTTTTTCGTGGCGGCCCTTTTCGTGTTCGATGTCAGCCAGCATGCTGAGCATATCAGAAGCCGTTTCTTTGTCGCTCTCATTATCAATTCTGCTGATACCTTCATAGAGAACTTTCAGCGCCTCCTCTGTGCGGTCTTGCTGAAGGAGTGTAGCACCCTCGTAGTAGTAGAAAACGATTTCCGAAGGGGAGTAGTTGATGCCTTCGCGGCAGAGACGCAACACTTCCTTTTGGTTCTGATGATTTATAGCTATCTGAAGCAGTTGCAAACGGGCTTGCTTGTAGTCTGGCTCTACTTCCAGAATTTTGTTCATTATAGGTGCGAGCGAATCGACAGGCATATCGAGTGCCGCAACATAATAGGCGCAAAGTTCAGCCAAGGACCTATCTGCCTGCGGCTGGTCTAAAGCTTCGCGGAAGAGGGGGAGAGCAGCGAGCGAGTCCCCTTTTTGAGTCGTTGTTCCAATGTAGCCACGCATGGCCTCTACTTTAGCGTCGCTTTGCGTTTGCGGATTGAGCACCACCTCTCGAACCATCTGTTGATAGAGCGAATCTTGGTGCGTCTGGTTGTAGTATGCCAGCATGGAGATTTGAGCAAACGCGTTGTCGGGTTCAGAAGTCAGTACGTCGCGATATACCATCGCTGCCTGCTCGGGATGCCCGTTTTGAAAATACAGGTCGCCCAGAAGAACGCGATACTTGAGTTCGTTGGGATATTCGGCGCAGAGATCCTCAATCGTTTTGTAGGCGTGGTCATCATCCTTCTGACCGATGTACATCTGAAACTTCTCGAGCGCTAAGTCCTCGTTGGGGCCCACTATGTCCTCTAAGCGGTTGATTGTTTGTATAGCTCCTTGAAAGTTTCCGGTTTGCTCGTATAGTTTCATCAAAGTGCCGAGCGTTTCCTCCGAAGGCTCCACGGCAGCAAGTTCTTCGTAGAGCTGCGTAGCTCCTTTGAAATCGGCGCGGCGAATGAGTTCGTTGGCGAGTGTTTCTTTATAGAAACGATTTGCTGGGGCTAAATCCACAGCACGCCGTAGTAACGAATCGCCTTCATTAACAAGTGTTGTGTCAAATGCCCCACCTTGGGCAATCTTTAGGAGGGCCATATCGAAAACAGCCTCGGAGGCATCAGGATTCAGTTCCAAAGCCCCAGTAAGTAAGTCGTAAGAAGCATCATAATTGTTCTTTTCACGCTGACGTACCGCCTCGAGATAGAGATCATTGAAGCGTCGCTGCTGCTCATAAGAAAGCGTGCGGTGAGACACTTCATGCTGTGCCGCATCCTTATTTTGTCCAGCAGTCTGCGGCGCAGAACAACCAACAGAAAGTAGCAGCACAACCAGCAAGCAGCTGTGCACCCACATCTGATATTTCCAACTATTCTTCACTTTATACGTATCTTTCAATATCATTTTTCTCCGCTGTGTCCGAAGCCACCTGCGCCACGCTCGGTCTCGTTGAGCTGTTCAACAGGTGTCCACTCCACCGTTTCGTGGTGGGCTACAACCATCTGTGCAATGCGGTCGCCGTCGTTGATAGTAAAGGCGTCGCGCGAAAGATTGATGAGGATGACGCCTATCTCACCTCTATAGTCGGCGTCGATAGTTCCCGGCGTGTTTAGGCAAGTGATACCTTTCTTTATAGCCAGTCCTGAGCGTGGCCGCACTTGAGCTTCGTAGCCCTCGGGTAGAGCTATGAAAAGTCCCGTGGGAACGATGCAACGCTCCAAAGGTTGCAGCGTGATGGAAGTATCGAGGTTGGCACGCAAATCCATGCCCGCACTGAGCGGCGTCTCATACTTAGGCAGCGCGTGGTGGGAGCGGTTGACAATTTCTATCTTCATGGAAATTCTCTTGTTTGGAATAGGGAACAAAATTACTGAAAAGCGTTTACATACTTCCATATTTTATGGAAAATCAGCGGGCTGCATAGTTTTTTACCGTATTTTTGCATTTCCCCTTCCTTATGGGAGGGACAAAAAGAAGTATAGTATGGATTGGAAGCAACTTATCTCCTACAAGCGTTTTGGTAAGGAAGATGAATACCGCGTAGTGAATGAACGACGCACCGAATTTCAGCGCGACTACGACCGTCTTATCTTTTCATCGGCCTTTCGCCGCATGCAGAACAAGACACAAGTTTTTCCCTTGCCGGGAAGTATCTTTGTTCACAACCGTCTGACCCATTCGCTCGAGGTGTCGAGCGTGGGGCGCTCTTTAGGTACTGACATCGGCAACGAACTTCTCCGCCGGCATCCCCATCTGGATCGCGCCGATATGGATGCTCTCGGTTCGATTGTTAGTGCTGCTTGTCTGGCCCATGATATGGGCAATCCGCCTTTCGGACATAGTGGCGAGCGCGCCATACGCAGTTTCTTCCTCGAAGGGCGCGGCACAATGCTCCGTGAGCAACTGTCGGCTGACACTTGGGCAGATATTACCAACTTTGATGGTAATGCCAACGCCTTTCGCCTACTTACTCATCAGTTCAACGGACATCGCCGCGGCGGCTTCGTTATGACTTATTCCACGCTGGCTTCTATTGTTAAATATCCCCGTTGCTCCCATTTGGCCGGTAAGCGTTCCAAGTTTGGCTTCTTTTATACTGAAAGCGAGGATTATCTGAAGATTGCCAACGAACTGGGAATCCCTCGCTCTGCTTCACATCCCGACACACTTTCTTATGCCCGCTATCCGTTGGTCTATCTCGTTGAGGCGGCCGATGATATTTGCTATGAAATAATGGACATTGAGGACGCCCACAAGCTGCGTCTGCTTTCGGACGAGCGGACGGAGGCTTTGCTTCTCGGCTTCTTTGATGAGCAAACCCGTCAGCGTCTTCAGCAGTCCTATGATGTGGTGACGGACTTCAATGACCGCATCGTTTATTATCGCTCCTGTGTTATCAATGCCTTGGAGCAAGCTTGCGTCCGCGTATTCCTCGACCACGAAGAAGAGATCTTGGCGGGAACATTTGAAGGAACGCTCATCGGACATTTGCCCGAGCCACTGAAAGAAGCCTACAAACGTTGCGAGGAAGTAGCCACCAGCAGGATTTATAAGGCCAAGGAAGTGACAGATGTGGACTTGGCCGGTTATCACATTATTTATACGCTCCTCGAACTTATGACCGACGCCGTTCTCTCCCCCGAAAAGGCCTACTCCCGCCTTTTGTTGAGCCAGGCCTCCCGTCAGTACGAACTTCACTCAGAGAATCTCTCCACCCGCATTATGGCCGTCCTCGACTACCTAAGCGGCATGACCGATGTCTTTGCGCTCGACCTTTATCGCAAAATCTCCGGCCAGAGTCTCCCTATGGTGTGAAACCTTTTTCCTATACATGAAGAAAGACACCTATAATCATGTTTTGAAATACACCGGCTTGTTGGGCGGCGTACAAGTGTTCTATATACTGATGTCTATAGTCCGAAACAAATTTACGGCTATGTTCATCGGAGCTTGGGGTATCGGATTGGTGGAGACCTATAACCGCGCCGTCGATCTCATAGCGAACATGACGAATTTCGGTATTGGATTCAGTGCTGTGCGCCGACTGTCGGAGCTTCACGAGCAGGGAAAGGAGGAAGCCATAAGGATGTATATCCGCCTCATACGTTCGTGGGCGCTCGTCACGGCTCTCCTCGGCACGCTGATATGCCTCTTGTCCGCTCCGCTACTGAGCTATTGGACTCTCTCCGACTTCCATACCACCAAAGGCTTTGTCTTGGTAGCTCCCATGGTGGGAATACTGGCCATCACGGGCGGAGAAGTGGCCATCTTGAAGGGGTTGCAGCGCCTCAAGCAGATGGCCGCCATCAGTGCCTTGGGAGCGCTGGTCACCATGCTCATAACCATTCCTGCCTACTGGTTGCTGGGCCTGCACGGCGTTATTCCCGTGCTGCTGTCTACTACGGCTGCTGTCTGCCTGCTGAATCTCTACGCCACAACCCGCGACTATCCCTACCGCGTTGGGCTTCGGAGCATGAAGCTCATGAAGAGCGGTGGCCATTTGCTGAAGTTGGGCGGGGCTTACATACTGGCAGGGACTATCGGCAGCGGAGCAGAACTCATCGTGCGCTCTTATGTCACCAATTCCACGAGCTTGAATCGCGCCGGTCTTTATGCCGTGGGTGTGACCCTCATTGTTTCCTACGCGCGCCTGGCTTTTGTGGCCATGGATGCCGACTTTTTTCCTCGACTCAGTGCAGCTGGCGATGACCGCAAGCGGCGCAACAACGCCATCAACCGTCAAATTGATGTACTGGTGCTGTTGATGACTCCGTTTCTCATAGCTTTCGCGCTGTTTCTCCCTATCATTGTTCGCGTGCTCTATACCCCCGAATTCCTCCCTGTGGTTTCGATGGTGCTTTGCGGCCTTTCGTTTATGTATTTCAAGGCTGTTTATACGCCCATCGCCTATCTGCCGTTGGCGCGGGGCCATTCGCGGCTCTATTTGTTGATGGAATTTCTTTACAACGTAGTGTTCACGGTGCTCGTCATAGTGGGGTATCACGTTCGCGGTATTGTGGGGGCAGGTATCGCCCTTTCGTTGGCCAATCTCTTTGATCTTATCAATATCTCGCTGGTTTATGCGCGTGTCTATGACTTTCGCTTCGAACGCCGCACACTGTTGCGTTGCATCGTGCAGTATGTCCTATTGGTGGCAGGTATTGGAGCGGCCACAGTGGCCAACTGGGGAGTGAAACTTCTCTTGGGCTTACCCGTGCTTGGCCTTAGTCTGTGGTTCGCTTGGAACTTGCTGAGAAAGAAAACGAATATAGTTGACAAAATTAAGAGTATAGTAAGGCGAAAAAAGCAGTAGTTTGCTTGCGGTTTTAGCCCACGAATTTTTACGAAAAGGGCGAATGTTCACGAATTTCTCTATCATATTCGTGGGTGTTCGCCCTTTTTGTGAAAATTCGTGGGAGAGAGTTTTGGACAAGTCCGACAGGTCGGAAGAATCTGAGAAAGGTGATGAAAAACAGGTTGTTTTTGTAAATAGAATTCTTAGTTTTAGCTTTTTGTGGCTGGCTCAAAATCGAGTGCGTGAGGCAGTTGTCGAAAAGAACGCAGCAGAAAAGCGTCCGTACAATAAGGCTGTCAGCTCACATCCTTATTGTGTCAGCCGACACAATAAGGATGCTGAAAAATACAATAAGGAAACCGACGGACGGGAGTGGAGAAAATTTTCGGGAAATACGCTAAAAATGATCGGAAAAAGGGAGAAAAGCTCCGATATGTGCCTTGTGTCGGTTGAGAGGGCTAACAATCTTCGTGAAAATCTTTGTGTTACCCACCGATAAAGCTATCTTTGTTCGCTAATAAGTATAGAAGAATAATCAATAAATCGGAATGAAAATAGAAACAGCACTGGTCGCTGCCGTGCAGAAAGCGGTTGAAACGCTCTACGGGCAGCAGATCGACGAGAAGCAAGTACAGCTGCAAAAAACTAAGAAAGAGTTCGAAGGCCATCTGACCCTTGTAGTGTTCCCCTTCGTACGCCTGGCGCGCAAGAAGCCAGAGGAAGTGGCACAGGAAATAGGCGAACAGTTGCAGCAAACCGACATAGTGGCGAGTTTCAACGTAGTGAAAGGCTTCTTGAACCTTGTCATCGCGCCCAAAGCTTGGATAGAGCTCTTGGCCGATATTGACGCGGCCGACAAGTACGGCTTCGTGCCCGTTACAGACCAGAGCCCGTTGATGATGATAGAGTATTCCTCGCCCAACACCAACAAACCGCTCCACCTGGGCCACGTGCGCAACAACCTCTTAGGATGGTCACTGGCTCAGCTTGAGGAGGCTAACGGTAACCGCGTTGTGAAGACCAACATCGTTAACGACCGCGGCATCCACATTTGCAAATCCATGCTCGCATGGGTGAAATATGGCAACGGAGAAACTCCCGAGACCAGCGGAAAGAAGGGCGACCACCTCATTGGCGACTACTACGTGGCTTTCGATAAGCACTATCGCGAAGAGGTCAAAGAATTGCAAGCACGCTATATGGCTGAGGGGCTGAACGAAGAGGATGCCAAAGCAAAGGCCGAACAAGAAGCTCCGCTCATCAAGGAAGCTCACGAAATGCTCGTGAAATGGGAACAAGGCGATGCGGAAGTACGTGCGCTTTGGGAGAAGATGAACAGCTGGGTGTATGCCGGATTCGATGAAACCTATAAGGCACTCGGCGTTAGCTTTGATAAAATCTACTACGAAAGCAATACCTATCTCGTTGGCCGCAAGAAGGTGGAAGAAGGCTTGGAGAAAAACCTCTTCATCCGCAAGGCGGACAACTCCGTTTGGGCAGATCTCACGGCAGAGGGACTGGATCAGAAACTATTGCTTCGTTCTGACGGTACGTCCGTTTATATGACCCAAGACATTGGTACTGCTGAGATGCGTTTCAACGATTATCCCATCGACAAGATGGTTTACGTTGTTGGCAACGAGCAGAACTACCACTTCCAAGTCTTGAGTATCCTGCTCGACAAACTGGGCTTCGAATGGGGCAAGAGTCTTGTTCATTTCTCCTATGGTATGGTTGAGCTGCCCAATGGTAAGATGAAGAGCCGCGAGGGAACTGTTGTCGATGCAGACGACTTAATCGCTGAAATGAAGCGTCAGGCTCGTCAGACCATTGATGCTGCCGGTAAGTTTGGCGAACGTACTGAAGAAGAGAAAGATGAAGTGGCTCGCATTGTAGGCCTCGGCGCGCTGAAATACTTCCTCCTAAAAGTTGACGCCCGCAAGAACATGCTCTTCAATCCAGCAGAGAGCATCGACTTCAATGGTAATACCGGCCCATTCATTCAATATACCTACGCCCGCATCCGTTCCATCCTTCGCAAGGCCGAAGCTGAGCAGATGCAGGTTTCGTGCAACTTTGCCGCTACGCCTGAAATCTCTACGAAGGAAGAAGCCGTTGTTCAGCATCTTAGCGACTTTGCCAGCGTAGTGCGCCAGGCCGGCGAGGAATTTGCCCCCAACGCGATTGCTAACTACTGCTACGAATTGGCAAAAGAGTACAACCAGTTCTACCACGACTATAAAGTGCTGGGCGAAACAGATGAAAACAAGCGTCAGTTCCGTCTGGTTTTGAGTCGCAACGTTGCCAAGGTGCTCCGCTTAGGCATGGGTCTGCTCGGCATTGAGATGCCGGAGCGCATGTAAAACCTTTTGACAAGCAGAGTTGTGGCAAAGGAGAAATACTATGTAGTTTGGCAAGGCCGCGAACCAGGTATCTATGAGTCTTGGGCAGATTGCCGCGCACAGGTGCATGGTGCGGAAGGAGCCAGCTACAAGAGTTTTCCAACACGAGCCGAGGCGCAGGCAGCGTATGAAGCCGGCGCACCCGCCCGTCCGCAACGGAAAAAGACCACAACAGTTGCAAAGACCCGCTCCGTTAGCGCGTTGCCCGACAACCCGCCCGAAGATCGCCACGACACCGTACTGAATCTCCCGCCCGAGGTGACGGCCAACGCGCTGGCAGTGGATGCTGCCTGCTCTGGTAATCCTGGCAAGATGGAGTATAGAGGTGTCGATCTGGCCACGGGACAAGAGGTTTTCCATTTCGGACCTGTTTGGGGAACGAACAATATCGGCGAATTTCTCGCCATAGTCCACGGATTGGCGTGGCTAAAGCAGCGAGGCGAAAAGAAGACTATCTACAGCGACAGCCGTAATGCGCTGCTCTGGGTGCGCGCGAAAAAATGTAAGACAACCTTGGCGCGGACAGCTCGAACCGAGGAACTCTACCAAATCATAGCACGCGCTGAGAAATGGCTGGCAGAAAACCGTCGCAATGTGCCGCTAAAAAAATGGGAGACCTCCAAATGGGGAGAGATACCTGCCGACTTCGGTCGGAAATAACTGATAAGCTCCGCAGCAGGTGCCGCCTGGCCGTGCGAATGGGCTTGATAACAAACGCTACAATCAACCAATGAAAGAATTTTTCGAGGTTCTGCGACGCTATGTTGCTCCTTATAAGGGCTACCTTTTAGGTTCCCTTCTGTTCAATATTCTCTCTGCCGTGCTCAACGTCTTTTCGTTTGTCACGCTTATGCCGATGCTTAAGATTCTCTTTCGTATCGACACGCAGACCTATGTTTTCATGGCGTGGGATGCAGCTGACAAAAGTTTCAAGGATGTGCTCGTCAACAACATGTACTACTACACGCAGACATGGATGGGAGAATTTGGCGCAAGTGCAACACTGCTGTTCCTCGGACTATTTCTTATCACGGCTACATTACTGAAAACGAGCACCTACTTTGCTTCGGCGGCCATCATGGTACCGATGCGCACGGGCATCGTTAGAGACATTCGCAATTCGGTGTATCACAAAATCACGGAATTGCCGCTCTCGTTCTTCAGCGAAGAACGCAAAGGCGACATCATCGCCCGCATGTCCGGCGACGTGAACGAGATAGAAAACAGCATCACAGGCTCGCTCGAGATGCTCGTAAAGAACCCAATTCTTATCCTCTGTTATCTCGGCGTGTTGGTGTACACCAGTTGGCAGCTCACTCTATTCACCGTCCTAGTGCTTCCGCTCCTGATTTGGGCAATGAGTACTATAGGGCGCAAGCTAAAAGCGAAATCGCTCGCTGCACAAAACAAATGGAGCGAGACAATGGCGCAACTCGAGGAAACCTTGGGCGGAATGCGCATCGTGAAGGCATTTACTGCTGAACAGAAAATGCGGAATCGTTTCGAGAACGTTACGGATGACTACCGCCGCCTAACAAATAAAGTGAGCATCCGTCAGGCCAGCGCACACCCCGTGAGCGAATTTTTGGGAACTGTACTCATCGTCATCGTTCTCTGGTATGGCGGAACGCTCATCCTTGATGGAGAGAACCCGCCCATTGATGCGCCGCAGTTTATCTTTTATATGGTGATACTCTACAGTATCATACAGCCGCTCAAAGACTTCTCGAAAGCCAGCTACAATATCCCCAAGGGCATGGCAAGCGTGGAACGCGTCAACAAGATACTCAACGCGGAGAATACCATCGTGGAAGCCCCTGCCCCGAAAGAGGTGAAGAAGCTCGAAAAGGAGATACTCTTCCGCAACGTAAGTTTCTCCTACAACGGGCGGCAGCAAGTGCTCCAGGACATTAACCTGCACGTGGGCAAAGGCCGCACGGTGGCACTTGTGGGCCAGAGCGGTTCGGGCAAGAGTACACTTGTCGATCTCCTGCCGCGCTATCACGACGTGACAGGTGGGGAAATCCTCATCGACGGAATAAATGTGAAGGATTTCCGCCTTAAAAGTCTCCGCGGACTTATTGGTAATGTCAATCAGGACGCTATTCTTTTCAACGATTCTTTCTTCAACAACATAGCCTTTGGAGTAGAGAACGCAACGATGGAACAGGTGGTGGAAGCCGCCAAGATTGCAAATGCTCACGACTTCATTATGGAGAGCGAGCAGGGCTACGATACCAACGTGGGCGACCGCGGCTGCCGTCTGTCGGGCGGTCAGCGTCAGCGCATCAGTATAGCCCGCGCAATTTTGAAAAACCCAGACATACTCATCCTCGACGAGGCTACGTCCGCGCTCGACACAGAGTCGGAGCGTCTTGTGCAAGAGGCGTTGGAGCGCTTGATGAAGACGCGCACCACCATCGCTATTGCGCACCGCCTTTCAACGATTAAAAACGCCGACGAGATTTGTGTGCTCTACGAGGGAAAGATTGTGGAGCGCGGCACACACGACGAACTCATCGCTCTGAACGGCTACTACAAGCGCCTCAATGATATGCAACAGCTTTAGAGGGAGGCGCAGCAGCGTTGGTGGGAGATAATGAACGGCAAATGCCGAAAAATCTCCGGCAAGTGTGGCAGGACTGACCCTTCCGACTGTTCTGAGAAAAGTTAAGACAAAGAAAATGACAGATACAAAAGAGAAAATACTCATCACAGGGGCGAGCGGCTTTATCGGAAGCTTCCTCGTGGCGCGCGGCCTTGAACTGGGCTTCGATGTGTGGGCAGCTGTCCGAAAATCCAGTTCGCGCCGCTATTTGCAAGACCCGCGCATCCATTTCCTCGAACTGGATTTCGATGACGACGACCTACTTGCTGCGCAGCTTGAGAAACACGTTGCCGAACACGGGGCATTTGCTCATGTGCTTCATGCAGCTGGTGCCACGAAAGCCCGTAGTGAGGCCGAATTTGTTCGAGTAAATGCTGAAGGCACGGTACGTCTCGCTCGACAGCTCCTGCAGACCAAAGCACTTCCCGCTTCCACAGGTCGTTTTGTCTTTTTCTCCAGTCTCTCTGTTTATGGTTCTGTTCGCGAGGAGGACAACCGCCCCATTTTGGAAAGTGATGAGCAAATGCCCGATACGGCTTACGGTCGGTCGAAGCAACAAGCCGAACAAGAGCTGGCTCATATCCCCGATTTGAACTATATCATCCTTCGCCCCACGGGAGTTTACGGTCCGCGCGAAAAGGATTATTTCCTGATGGCCAAATCTATCATTCAGCGCGTCGACTTTTCCGTTGGCTACAAGCCGCAGACCATTACTTTTATATATGTCCGTGATCTCGTAGAAGCCGCCTATCTTGCGCTAAGTCATGGAGAAAGCGGCCGCGCATACTTCCTCACCGACGGGCATAATTATAGTAGCCGTGATTTTAGCGATTTGCTCCAAAAAGAGCTCAAGATTCGCGGTGTACTACATATAAAAGCACCCATCTGGTTCTTAAAGCTGGTGTGCTGCATTAACGGCGGACTGGCGAATCTCTTTGGTAAAACCACTACGCTCAATATGGACAAATTCAACATCCTAAAGCAACGCAACTGGCAGTGCGACATACGCCCCGCCGAACAAGAGTTGGGCTATCGTCCGCAGTATCCGTTGGAGCGCGGCGTAAAGGAAACTGTGAATTGGTATATACAAAACGGTTGGCTCTAAAGCCATAACCACAAGCAAAGCCCTCGGGCTGAACAATGAAACAAATGAATCGGATAGCAATACCGAGAAAATCAGAAGCAGAAAGCTTCCGTCTGTTGCCCATCGAATGGGCCACTATTCTATATGCGCTCTTCACCACAGCGCTCTTATTCTTATTTTGGCAAAATATGCACGCGCCCGGCTTTCTCCTTGCTGAGCGCATCGCCGTGTTAGGAGGTGTTGCTGCCTTTGCCAGTCTCAATCGTTTGCTACCTTTGAAAAGCACAAGATTGCTCCGTACGCTATTCTCCCTCAGCCTACTTGCCTACTGGTATCCGGACACTTACGAATTTTGCCAGCTCTTTCCCAATCTCGACCACGTCTTTGCTCACGCTGATTTGGTGCTGTTCGGCTGTCAGCCCAGTTTGGCCTTCAGTGCAGCATATCCCTCATGTTTCTCCAGCGAATTATTCCACATGGGCTATTTCAGTTACTATCCCATGATAGCAGTAACTTGCCTATTGCCTTTCTTTGTGAAAGGAAAGAGCGAAGAGTCGCGTTTGGAAACGTATGAACACATGAGCTTCATTGTGATGGCTGGATTCTATCTTTACTATGTTGTATTCTTATTTCTGCCCGTAGCTGGTCCTCAATTCTACTTTCAAGCCATTGGTTTCGATAATGCTTCCAACGGCTATCTCCCAGCTTTGGGCGACTATTTCCGCTATCACACAGAGCTCCACAAGTCGGGCGAAAGCAGCGGCCTATTCCAGTGGCTCGTAGAGTTCACGCAGGGCGCCGGAGAACGCCCCACCGCCGCCTTTCCCAGTTCGCACGTTGGAATGAGTACAATAATGATGATACTCATCTTTAAGCAAAAGCGCGTTGTGGCCTATTGCTTCTTGCCTTTCTACCTTCTGCTCTGTGCTTCCACCGTATATATCCAAGCACATTATTTAGTGGACGTCATCGGCGGCTTAGTAACTGCTGTGCTCTTCTATTATATCTGTCAGAAAATATATAAGAAAGCGATGAGGCAATAAAGCCCTCTCCCGCGAGTAGAACTTTTCCCATTCGCTCAAGGGCTGTGTCATTCAATATCCCGAATTTCCTAACTACCAAAACAGTATGAAAAGAATTCTTACCTTAACCTTTGGCTTGCTGTCTGCAGTGGCTTTCGCCCAAAAGAACGGCGCCATTACAGAAAGCATGCTGCAACAAATCAAGCAGCAGAACCCACCAACCGCCACCGACCGCGCGTTGCGCAATGCTTTGGCAGCTAACGGAATTAACGACCTAACAAAGCGTGCCGATAAAGCACCTGTTGACGGCAACTTCACTTATCGCGTTCCCTCCAATGGAATCACCGATCAACAGTCCAGCGGTCGTTGCTGGCTCTTCACGGGACTCAACGTGATGCGTGCCCGCATGATTAAGGACTACAAGCTCGGAGAGTTCACTCTCTCCCAATCTTTCCTCTCCTTCTATGATCAGCTGGAGAAATCAAACCTCTTCTTGCAGTGTGTCATTGACTACGCCAAGGAACCGATAGACTCCCGCCAGAACACCTGGCTCTTCGAGCACCCTTTGTCCGATGGCGGCACGTTCAGTGGCGTACAAGATCTCGTGATGAAGTATGGTGTTGTTCCGGCCGAAGTATTCCCCGAGAGCTACAATGCTAACAACACATCGAAGATGGCAGAAATCATTTCCTTGAAGCTTCGCCAGTACGGACTTGAACTGCGCGACATGGTCAGCAAAGGAAAGAGTGCTACCGATTTGCAGAAGCGCAAAACAACGATGCTGGGCGAAGTGTACCACATCCTGCAAATCTGCCTCGGCACACCCGTTGAAAAGTTTGTTTGGACCCTCCGCACGGCCGACGGAAAAGCTGTCAGCACAGCCGAGTACACTCCCAAGCAATTCTATCAAGAATTTGTGGGTAAGGATCTCAAGAATGATTACGTGATGCTTATGAACGACCCGACGCGTCCTTACTACAAACTCTACGCAGTAGACCTCGACCGACACACATACGACGGACGCAACTGGACATATATCAACCTGCCGATGAACGAGATTAAGGCGATGGCCGTGAAGTCACTCAAGGATACCACCATGATGTATATGTCCTGCGATGTAGGTAAGTTCCTCGACAAAAAGACCGGTGTTCTCGACGTTGATAATTATGACTACGCTTCGCTCTTCAATACCACCTTCCCCATGAATAAGGCTGAGCGTATCCAGACCCATGCCTCTGCTTCCAGCCACGCCATGACGCTCATGGCCGTAGGGCTTGACGCAACTGGCAAGACCACAAAATGGATGGTAGAAAACAGCTGGGGCCCAACGTATGGCTACAAAGGACACCTTATCATGACCGACAAATGGTTGGATGAATACCTGTTCCGCTTGGTAGTGGACAAAAAATATGTCGACGCAAAGACGCTGGACATCCTTAATCAGAAACCAACCCTTCTTCCTGCTTGGGACCCTCTCTTTCAGGCAGAACAGTAAGAACACACCTTTTGCGGCTTTGGTCGCTTATATATATAATGAGTGGCAAGTGAGAACTTGTCACTCAATTTTATAAAGCTCATGAAAAATCCAGAACTGGAACGCGCTCGGCAGATAGTGGAATGGACAGGTACCAACCTGTTTCTCACAGGTAAAGCAGGAACAGGGAAAACCACCTTCCTGCGGCAGCTCCGCGAACGCAATCCCAAGCGCATGGTGATACTCGCACCCACCGGAGTCGCCGCTATCAACGCCGGCGGCTCTACTATCCACTCGTTTTTCCAGTTCGACTTCGGTCCTTACCTGCCCGGGCGGACGAAGATGGAGTATAAGTTGCGCAAAGACAAGGTGAAACTCATTCGCAGCCTTGACCTCATCGTCATTGATGAAATATCTATGGTTCGCGGCGATATGATGGATCGCATCGATGAGCTATTGCGCCACTATCGCACTCCCTTCCAACCATTCGGAGGTGTACAATTGCTGCTCATTGGCGACCTTCAGCAGTTGGCTCCCGTAGTGAAAGACGACGAATGGGAACTGCTGCGCACCAACTATCCTACACCTTATTTTTTCAGTAGCCGAGCACTCAATCAGAGCGGTTATGCCACCATCGAGCTGCACCATGTTTATCGTCAGAGCGACCCACATTTTGTAGAGCTCCTCAATCGTGTGCGTAGCAATACGGCAGATGCTGAAGTGCTCCGCCTTTTCAACGAGCGCTATGTGCCCGATTTCGAACCGCCCGAGGAAGCTGGCTATGTGCGCCTTGTGACCCACAACCATCAGGCCCGAGAACACAACGCCCAAGAGCTGGACCGCCTTTCCACAAAAGAGTATGTGTTTGAAGCCAGCGTGGAGGGCGTATTTCCCGAGTCTTCTTACCCGACCGACGAAGAGCTTGTGCTCAAACAAGGGGCGCAGGTGATGTTTGTTAAAAATGATGTGAAGCACCGCTACTTTAATGGAATGCTCGGTACAGTGGAGGAACTCACAGACAAGCGCATAGTGGTTTGTCCGTTCGATAATGATGAGCGCATCGAAGTGGACATCGACGCTTGGGAGAATACGCGCTACGAGATGAATCCGCGTACGAAGGAGGTGGAAGAACGCATTGTGGGAATGTTTAAGCAGTATCCACTCAAACTCGCGTGGGCTATCACCGTCCACAAGAGCCAGGGGCTCACCTTCGAACATGCTATCATCGACGTACACGCCGCTTTTGCCGCCGGACAAACTTATGTGGCACTGAGCCGCTGCAAGTCGCTCGAAGGAATGGTACTCAGTGCGCCCATTCCTCCGCGGGCTATCATCACCGATGCCAATGTAGATCGCTACCACCGCGAACTGCCTGCGCGCACCCCCGACGAATCTGGCATCCGCCAATTGCAGCGCATCCATTTCGTCAACCTAATAGCTTCTCTCTTCGACTTTCGCAGCATCGAGCATCTCCTGTCTCTCTTTCTGCGCCATCTGGAAGAGCATTTCTACAAGGAGTATCCCGCCACACTGGAGCGTTTCCGCAAAGAGCAGCTGGCTCTTCAGCACAATCTCTTCCCTGTTGCCCATCGCTTTCATATTCAGTATGAGCAGCTGGTGGCTTCTTCCGACGACTATGCCAACGATGCGCTTTTGCAAGAGCGCATCTCGAAGGGTGCCACCTATTTCCGCACACAAGTGAGTCCGCTCCAAACGCTTTTGGCAGATACAGATTTGGCTTCCAACAACAAAGAAGTGCTTAGCCGCTATATGGACCTCGATACTGAACTCAATGAGGCCATTCGCCAGCGCAAAGCCCTTTTCGATTATGTCCTGCGCAATGGTTTCCACATGGCTGACTATCAGCGGGCGCACGCACTGATCATGGCAGGCGAGAAGCCGAGGAAGAAGGAAGAGCATACAGAAGAGTGAGGGAGCCCCCTCCAGCTCCCCCATAAAGGGGGAGTGCTCGGCTACCACTTGTTTGTATTTCTGATTATCCCTATTCTGAACACTCCCCCTAATGGGGGAGTTGGAGGGGGCTCCCTCATTCGTGCCCATTCGCCTAATTCGTGCTCTTTCGTGAGCTAAAATTATCAACAGATTTCTTACTTTTACCCTCTCACAAACGCCTCGAAATTACACACGAAAGGGAGAGAGCGAACAAAGTCTCCTTCTTGCGCACGGATTTCCTTATTGTGTCAGTCAGCACAATAAGGATGTCGATTGACAAGATAAGGAAGCCAGCCGACACAATAAGGAAAATGACAGACGGAATAGGGGATACTGACGACCGAAAAAGGCTGTTTTCTTCTGAAAAGAGTAGGAAAAACAGACTTTCTTCGATTTTTGGTGGATTTTCTCTCACTGATTTTTTGAGAAAACCACTTTTCTCAACGAAAAAAGCGGTACAAAAATTCTCTTTTATTAAATGCGTTTGTTAATAAAAGCGTACGTTTTTACTGCGGTGGTAATCCTTTTTTTAAGCAGAAAAAGGTTGCTGGAGGATTGGAAAAAGCTGCGGAAGAAGCGCCTAATCCTATCCCGCCGCCCAAGCATAAGCGTAGCTTTTTTCCCTAAATAAGCAGAAAGGTAGAGCCTTTTTTGTATTTTTGTAGGCCTTTCCCAACTTTTGTGAAAATAAACTAAGGGAGGAATACACTAAAAAAGAAAAATATTACGTTCTTTAGGGTAACAGACACTACAGTCTCTGGCAAGCCTTCAGGCCATCCCAACAACCATTATGCTCAAGATATCCATCATCACAACAGTCTATAACAATGGTAGCACTATCGAGGACACAATCAAGAGTGTTCTCGCGCAGGACTATCCCAACATAGAGCACGTTATTGTGGATGGTGGGAGCACGGATAATACTTCGGCCATCATCGAGAAATATCGTGACCAGATAGGGCAGTATGTTTCCGAACCCGACAAAGGGCCTTACGACGGGATGAACAAAGGTGTGCGCATGGCCACGGGAGATGTTGTGGGAATCCTCAATTCCGACGATTTCTTCACCGCTCCCAATGTTGTGAGTCAGCTGGCTGCTGCTTTCGAGAAGTATGACTGCGACGCCGTTTACGGAGATGTTCACTACGTTCGCCCAGAGAATCTGAAGAAAATCATACGCTACTATTCTTCGCGTTATTTTCGCCCGTCGTGGATGCGACTTGGTTTCATGCCCGCGCATCCTTCTTTCTACTGCAAACGCTCTGTTTATCTGCAATACGGACTTTTCGATACCTCCTATAAGGTGGCAGCAGATTTTGAGCAACTGCTCCGCTTGATTTATGTACACCACATCAAGACTCACTACCTGCCGCTGGATTGCGTGACTATGCGCATTGGCGGTTTGTCGAGTTCGGGTGTACCCAGTCACCTACAGATTTTCAAGGATCACAAGCGCGCCCTGAAAACCAACGGAGTGAGAAGCAACAGTTTCCTACTGGCGTTGCGCTATATTTATAAGGCAGGCGAACTGCTGGTTAGCAAAATTCGCTATTGATACATACGGCAGAAGAGAGCAGGGAAAAGAAGAACCGCCTCCTGCATCTCGCGCCAAGCCACTACCGCATATTTCAAGAAGAATCAAAGATTTTGATTATGGAACAAAAGACAAAGGTTTCGGAAATAGATATCATCGGGATGCTGCAAAAGGTGCTCCGTCGTTGGAAGCTCCTCTGCATCTATGTGCTGGTGGGAGCCGTTGTCGGCATTGTTGTGGCTTTCAACACGCCAAAGTTCTTCACAGCCAACGTGGTGTTAGCCCCCGAAATGCTCAGTGGAAGTCTGGGACTCTCAGAGAGTTTGAGCGACATGGCCTCTTCCTTTGGTCTCGACTTGGGAGGAAAGGGCAAACAAAGCGTGGATGCCATCTATCCGCAGATATATCCCGACCTCTTTGCCTCCACTGATTTTATCATACCTTTGTTCAGCGTGAACGTAGTGACCAAGGACGGACAGAAGAAGACATACTTGGATCATCTCGTGCAAGACGTCAAAATTCCTTTCTGGCAGAAACCAAAACTTTGGGTACTGACAGCCATCAAGAAGATGAAGGAAAAGAACGCTGCACCAGGCACAACGGGTATCGGAAAGATGAATCCTTTCCGCCTGACAGAGGACGAGGAGCAGATCGTGGACATGGTGCGTGGCTCCATAGGGTGCCAGATTGATAAGAAGACCAATGTCATCAATATCAGTATAACAGATGCCGATCCGCAAGTAGCTGCCATCATGGCCGATACTCTTCAGGTGCGTTTGCAAAAATATATCACTCAGTATCGTACTAAGAAAGCGCACGCTGACGAACGCTACTACACGAAGCTCCAACAAGAGAGTCGCGAGGCTTATCTGAAGGCGCAAAAGAAATATGCTGATTTTGCCGACTCCAATCAAGATGCTACGTTGGCCTCGGTGCGTTCACAAGAAGATGAGTTGGAAAACGAAATGCAACTCAAATTCAACGTCTATAGCCAAATGCAGGCACAGGTGCAACAAGCCCGTGCAAAAGTGCAAGAGCAAACGCCGGCTTTCACCATTATAGAGAAAGCCACTGTGCCAAACAAACCGAGCAGCACACCAAGATCGATGATCTTGCTCTGTTTCCTGGTGTTGAGTGTCTGCCTCCACGTTGTTTGGGTGCTTATGATTTCTCCAGTTCGGCAAAAGAAGCGCGAGCCGGTTATAGAACTTGACGAAGAATAGTTGGGCATCGCTTTAACTCTACAACTATTCTGCAACGTTCAGTAAAGCAAAATTCAAATGTTAGGAAAGATAAAAGCACTGCTGGCAAGTAATGACAACCGTTCAGTAATGCTGCGGCGAAACATACTCCTGTCTGTTGTTCTCAAAATAATAGGTTTGGCCACTTCGCTCTTGATTGTGCCCGTCACGCTCCACTATCTGCAAAAGGAAGAATACGGTATCTGGATGGCTATCTCCTCCGTGCTCTATTGGTTTTCCTTTTTCGACATTGGGCTGGGTAATGGTATGCGCAACTACTTGACCAAATCCATCTCGACAGGTCATTTAGAAATGGGGCGCGCCTATTTGAGTACGACTCTCTGGGTGCTCTTTCTCATTGCTAGTGTACTGGGGCTGGTTTCTTTCTTTGGACTGAATTATATTGACCTTACAAAGGTGTTCAACACGCGGGCAGTGTCCGACGAAGTGCTGCATGGCGTACTGTTTACAGCTATTGCTTTCACGCTAGCAAACCTCGTGGTGCGCAACGTGGGCTTTGTGTTTGTGGCTTTGCAAAAGTATGCGCTCAACGACTTCCTGCTCATCTCGGGCAACATTATTTCGCTCATCGTCATCTTTGTGTTGAGCAAGACAGCAGAGCCGAGTCTCTTCAAGGTGGTACTCGTGTTTTCTGCCACTCCCGTATGTATCTTTCTCTTGGCGGCTATTCCGCTTTTCCGACATTATAAAGGTTTGCGTCCGTCCTATCGTGCTGTTGACCGCCGCTTGGCGGGTGGTATCATCAGTAAGGGGATGGGATTTTTTGTTATTCAGATCACCAGCTGCCTCGTTATCTTCGGTTCGTCCAATCTTTTTATCTCCCATTATTATGGTCCGGCTGAAGTCTCCGTGTATAATGTTGCTTACAAATACCTGAATCTTCTGGCTGTAGGTTATGCTGTAGTTTTAGCTCCCATGTGGAACGCTTACACCGATGCTTATGTGAAGAACGATTTCGATTGGATTCGCCATGCCTACAACAAAGCTTTCCGCATCTGGCTACTGACGCTCGCTGGCGGACTCCTTATGCTGCTGTTGTCGGGCTTATTCTATCATTTGTGGATAGGGAGGTCGCTGAAAGTGCCCATAGAGATGTCGATCAGCGTGTTCCTTTACATTTCATTCTTCAACCTGAATAATTGTGCCACATATCTCATCAACGGACTCAACAAAATACGGGTACAAATCTATACGTCTGTTGTCGTAACAGCCATCTATGTTGTGGTGATGTATTTCTTTGGTACGCGCCTTGAGCCACAAGGCATCGTGCTCGCTATGGCCGCTTGCTACGCCGTGATGAGCCTTATCCACTGCTATCAGTGCCACCTGCTCATCAATCGCCGCGCTCGTGGTGTTTGGAATAAATAGTTTCCAGCGCGTTGAAGCTGCTTATGAAGTCCTACTATTTAAACCTGTTTATTCATACCTCAAAACTTCCCTTCCATGCAACATAAAATCAGTGTTATAACAGTGGTCTACAATGATGTGAAAGGCATCCGTCAGACCCTCGAAAGTTTCTTTTCACAGACATGTGCAGAGAAAGAAATCATCGTGATTGATGGGGGAAGTCAAGACGGTACGGCCGATGTCGTGCGCGAGTATGCTGACAGTTTGGCGTATTGGTGTTCGGAGCGAGACGAGGGAATTTACGATGCCATGAATAAGGGTATCGCTCACGCCACGGGAGAATGGATCAACGTTCTCAATGCTGGTGATGTCTACGCCAATGAAGCTACGTTGCAACAGGTGGTGGATTTTATCGCAGAACAAGGCGCAGCGGCCGACGTGATTTATGGAGATAGCATTGCAGTAGGCCGCGACTACGACCAATTAGAGAAAGCTTCTACTGATGTAAGTCTAATGGACTACTATCCCATATATCGCCATGGAAGTTCTTTCATCCGCACGGAAGTACAACAGCAGTTTCTTTACGATTTGAGCCAGCGCGCTCGCTTGGGGTATGCACTGGATTGGCACATGATTTATCGTGTTTACAAAGCTGGTTATCGCTTCCAAAAAATAAATATCCCCATCGAGCGCTATCTTGTGGAAGGGGCATCGAGCAACGTATATCGTAATTTCTACTATAATTATAAAGTCACCTCCGAGGGACGTTTCAATTTGCGCCACTTTTTGGTGCTCGTAAAGAACACTATGCGCTATGCTTTTTCTCGTTCTTGGCTGTACCGATATTTGAAGGGTTTTGGAACGGAAGTGATGGTGAACGATGTTTTGCCCCATCTGCCGTGGCGTTTGCGCCGTGCATATCTGAAACTCTTAGGTATGCGAGTTGGCAAAGGCTCTTTTGTGATGAAGCGTACCTATTTTATGGCTCCGTGGCATATAGAAATCGGTGAGGGAAGCCATATAAACCGTGGTTGTACGCTGGATGCCCGTGCAGGCATTACTATTGGCAATAGCGTTTCTATTTCCCATCAAGTGAACATTATGACGGGCAGTCATGATGTGCGTAGTCGTCGTTTTGAAGGCGTATTTGAACCTATAACAATTGCCGACTATGCTTGGCTGGGTATAGGTTGTACGATTCTGAAAGGCGTGCACATAGGCAAAGGTGCTGTGGTGTGTGCAGGCGCTGTTGTAACAAAGGATGTCCCCCCTTATGCGATTGTGGGCGGTGTGCCCGCGCGTAAAATCGGAGAACGGCCGCAGGACTTGGATTATCATTGCTATTGGAACGAGCCTTTTACATAAGAATCTCTCCGACTTAGATTCTCATTTTCAGTAGAGACCTCTCCTGTGGCATCTCCTATGTTTTTCTTGTATAGCTTATGAAAAGTTTCAGCAAAAGAAGCTTGGCTGAAACTTCACCGAAACCTTTTCAACGTTTTCTTGGAGTGCATGCGCAGCCGCTATATATGTAGTTGTAAATACCCTTATTGCGTTTGAAGATACAATAAGGATGTCAGCTGGTAGCCTTATTGTGTCAGCCCGCGCGCTTATTGTATGGGAGGTTGCAATAGAGGCGCTGACGGATTCTCCTATTCGTATTTGCGTGTGAAGAGTTTGCGGAGCGTGGCAGCTACGCGTGTGAGAAAGAACGGGAAGTTGTAAGCGAAAGGTCGGCGCAGGAATAGCGCGAGATAGCTAAAGGTTAGGCCGAAAGCCACTTGCAGACGGTAGCTGTAAGGATAGGTCTTATGAGATGCAGAATTATCGCGATTGCGAACGTAATAAATTGCATCTTCGCCCGACATGCGGATGGAGCGGATTCGGCGGGAGATGGTGAACATGAAAAGGGAGTCTTCTCCCAATTTGTATGCTTTGTTGAACCGTTCTGTGCCGATAACTTTTCTTGGAATCAGTTTGCAGCAAGAGCTGGAAAGGAAACTCCGCGCATTGAAGAAGGTGAGTTTTTGGCTACCTTGGAGGCGTTGGAAAACAGATGTAAGGAAGTAGTCCATTTTCTCGCCTGTGCTATCTCGGTACTGTATCACGTTGGCGTGGACAATGGCTTCTGGTGTGGCGCGTTGTAGTAATTCTTCGAGATAGTTATCGGTTACCCAATCATCGTCATCAAGAAAGGAAAGATACTCTCCCTTTGATTGGTCAATACCTATGTTGCGAGCGTTCGATACGCCCCCTACTTCGGTCTGGATGAGCTGGAAGTTGTGAAGAGGGTGCGCATGGATGTATTGCTGTATGCGTCCGAAGTACGGCTCGTTGCAACCATTCAGAACGATTACAGTTTCAAACTCTTTGGGCGCTAAAGTTTGGCGACAGAGAGAGTCGAGACATTCCCAAAGATAGTTGGCGGGCTGATAGGTGGGTACAATAACGGAAATCTTCATACTTAACTATTTTGTAGAGAGAATCTGTGTGTAGTCTGGGCGGAGCTTTTCAGCGGTGGCCACACACTGGAGTGAGGAATCCTCTGAGAGTTGTTTCAGTAGCTGGCACATTTGTCCTATGTTGTCGAATATAGGGTCGTAGTTGTAGAACTGCCGGCAATAGTTGAGCGAAGGATTGTGGAAAATGAGAACCTTTTTGTGGCTACTGACACATTCGAAACTCACGCCGCTCACTTGGAAGCGGAATTGGGGCGGATAGGCCAATAGGATAGTATCTGCTTGCAGGAAAAGCTGCTGATACTGCGACTGTGTGAGATAGTGGTTAATAAAACGGATATTACCTATTTCTGTTTTTCCTTCTGGGTGGTTTCGCAGGATGAGCAAGATGTTTTCTCGTTTCAGAAAATCCTGTAAATCGGCATCCTTGAGCAGCTGTTGCATAAACTCCCTATCTGGACTGGCCGAGGGATGAAAGACAACGTGCCGATAAGCCGACAAGTCGGGCAGTGCGTTAGTGGCGTTTGACACCTGAAAGGGAGGGATGCAGCCATGGGAGATGATGTCAACATTCTTTATTCCGTTTTCAAGAAAAGGCTGAGCCATCTCGGAATTGAACACGATGAAACGATTATGGCGAGCCAGCCGCTGGAGAAAGAACGTTTTCAGTTTGCTGGAATCAAAGCTTTGCGCATTGCCATGACAAATGATGTGCATATTGCGACAGAGAGGGAAAAGTCCCAGTGTGATTTCCTCACAACTGGATACAATGACGCTGCGATACTTCTGCGGGCGTATCTTCCAGCGGATGAAGAGCAGGGTGAGAATAAAGAGGAGGCGATTGAAAAAAGGTCGGTTGTCCCGTTGGTAAAGCCAGGAGGGAAGAATGGCTGCATACTCATCTTTGGCGTAGGGCAATTGATCTGCCAGTTCTTTATGTAGCACCAAGCGAACATTGCGATGGGTGGACTTGAGCGCATCAATATGAATATGGTCGAAATTAACGTGCCCCACTTGGTGGATATAATCTACATAAAGGATATCTTTCACAGCTTTAGCCATAAGCTTATTTTGATGTTGTGTATGTTCTTAACGTTCTTGAGTTTCTCTTTATTGTATCTGCCTTACTTAATCGTTTCGCTGTACACATCGAAGGTGATGCGCCGCAGATTATAGCTTTCTGTGCTGAAGATAACGTTGTCGTAGCGATAGATGACATTGTTGGTGGATTGGTATATCTTCAGCATCGAATAGATAAAGAGGAAGCAGACGAAGAGCCGTCGGTTGTTTTGCACCGCGAAACATTTGATCAAGTCGAGCCATATCACCCAATAGCCAAAGGCAAAGAGATAAGAGAAACGAACACTCAGGACCCGGAATTCGCTTAGGAAGAAGAAGAGTGCAAAATAGATGAGGAGCGCGTTGATAAAGAGGTCGGCATCTTTGCGTATGTCGTGGAGTTTGTTGTAGTAGATAAGTACCAATACCCCCGTGAAAAGGCGTTCCAGATAGCCAATACTGATTTGGAAACCTACGCCAGGTGCCATTTCCATATAAGCATCGATTTTTTGCTTTAGTGTAGGGTCGATGATGCTTGATGCAAAGCTCACTATGTTCATGAGCATAGGGACTCGCATGAGGTAGACAACGTTTCCGATAAGGAAAACGATGAGGAAAGTCCAGCGCCCCCATTTCCGGTGTAAAAAGAAATAAAAAGGGATGAATATCAACGAAGTGGAATGAAAGAGAAACGCCACGCCGCATATAAGGAAATAGGGGATAGGTCGGCGTGCCTCTAAATAGGGCAAGGCGTTAAGGAAGAGCATGATAGCGATAGAGTTTCGCATCAAGTCGGTGGACATCACCAAGCCGCCCATAGCCAGGTATATGATAAGTGCTAATGGCGTGTTCTCAACGTAGCGCGAGAGGAAGCGGGCGAACAAAACGAGGTTGATAGCTGCGCAAACGAACGAGAAAAAGAAATAGTTGCTCGAAATGCTCTTACACGTTAGCATCAGTATCATGAAGCCCGGTTCGTACTGCCAATCGGATATGTCTGTCTTGGGTAGTTCCCACCATTTCCAAGTAATGAATGCTCGGTAGTATTCTGTCCAGTCATAGAAACAGAATCCTCGGAAACCGAAGAAGAAGAGGAATACGCCCAAGGCTAACCATGTGAGGCGCTTGCGGATCTTTTCGTTTTTAGTATCATTCGACCACCAGGCCAAAATACTGAAAAAGACAATCAGTGCGAGGTAAGGGATTGAATACTCCATCAGCTTTGGCTTTTAGTGAATGAAACGCGCTCTTTGATGACTACAACCCACAAGCCGTCAAGTACTACAAATAAAAACATCCATATCAGAACGATGGTTAGTGGGGAAATTCCGCTCGGATGATTAGGAATCGTAGGGCTTGAAAGCTCCGCAAATACGGGGGCCGCATACTGCACGTCGGCTTGTGCCTTCTCCATTTGTTTCTGGCGTTGTTCGTAGCGTTGGTAACTGATTTGCATATCGTTTTCCAGCGTTGAGAGTTTTGTGCCAATAGTTTGCAGTGTCACATCCTGATTGGCGTCAGCAAAGGCAGTATAGCGTTCTTTTGCTTTCTCATATTCAGCTCTGCTCTCATGCAGAGCTTTCTGTGCGTTGCTTAAAGCGATGCGTTCTTTCTGCGTTTTATAGTCCACCACAAAGCGTTTCAACCTATTCTGAAGCGTATCGGCAAGTGAAGCAGCCACGCGCGGATCTTGATCAACTACTGTGATACACAGAATGCCCACTTTGCGACTATAGATACAAGCCACCGAACCTTGAATAAGTTCAACCATATCTTCTTGCTCATCGGTGAGGCGGAACGGATCGAGCTTATCTTTGCCGGACGTGGCTGTCTTTTTCTTCGGGATGAGGCTCATGAGGCTGCGTTTCGCCTGTGCGGTGAGTCCCAGTTTAGTGTCTTCCACAAGGTGGCGGTAGTAAGTTTTTCTTTCCCCTGTTTTTAGTGTGACAGGAACAGAGAAAAGTTTGATGATGAACGACTTTGTTGAAAAAATATCGGGATATAATGCTGGATACACCCCGTCTGCACTCGTGTTAGTATTGAGATCCACATCCAAGGCTTTAAGCGTATTCTCCACGTTCTCAGAGAGAGAGGATTTTCCTGTTTGCTCTGGAGCCAAGAGGGTTTGAGCTGTATAGTATCGTGGAGTTTGTATGGCAACGAATATGCCTATGAGCAAACCAAGTAGTAAGAAAACCACCAGACTGATACGATCTGTGATGATTTTCTTACATATATATTCAAAATCAAATTTGTTTTCTTCACTCATTTGAGTGTGTGCCAAAAAAATTACTATATAGAGCAAAAGTAATTTATTTTTCCCGTTATTCAAAACATCAGTTTAGATTTTCGTGCCTTCTGTCTTCTCCGAGAAAGAAAGTGCTCTTTTAGATTTTCCAGTATAGCTCCGTGTTTGTTCGTCTTTTATGTGAATATTTATGGACTAAAAATACCTATGATTATCTCAATTATAGTCAATAATATTCTTACTTTTTCGTTCTGAGAATGGCTCAAAAATTGGCGCGGAAGGGAGCGGATGAATCGTTTCTCCTTCTTGAGCGTGGATATCCTTATTGTGTCCGCCAGCGCAATAAGGATGTCGGCTGACAGAATAAGGAAACCAATGGATACAATAAGGATGCAGACGAGCAGAGTAAGGGTGTTTTTGAACGAAAAAGAGGAAAGAAGCGGGCCGTTTGTGTTGTTGAGCGGAGCGTTAGAGGAATTTTTCGGAAAAATAGGATAAACTGCTTGCTCGACAAAAGAAAAAAATTGGCAGAAAGCGGAGAAGTATGCTTTTTTAGGAGAAAAGCGAATGTCAAATAATGTGGCGGTTTTGCAGGCGTGTTTTTCTCTATCCGAAACCTATTGAAGGAATCAGCGCATGAGCATCAAGCGATGGGCGGCAGGGAGAAGCGAGAGGAGAGCTGGGAAGTGTTGGTGATTTACTGACTTATGGGCATAAAAAAAGGGATACCACTGTATCCCAACCTTGTTAACCTTAAATCTAATACTATGAAAAACACGTTGCAAAGGTAAGGTGGTTTTCTTTATCCTGCAAGTGCCTGAGTATATTTTCTTTCTACAAAATGCTATTTTTAAAGAAATTTAGCAGAATGAGTATCTGTTTGCTTCGCATATTAAGCTCCTTTCACAAAAATATTTAAGCTATTGGAGGAGCAGAAGGAGTGCGTGAAGGAAGGATACAGAGGTGCTGACAAATACACTCATTAATATATATAAAAGCTATAATTTCAACGCGGTAAACCTTTTGTATTGTGAAAAAAACGTATATTTGCACGCTAATTGTACCTATTCTGGCACAAGCTTCAAGCAAATTCAATAAAAAACTAAATCAATAAAATCAATGCAAAACAAAGGATTTGTAAAAGTCATTGCAGTCCTGCTTACGCTGATTTGCCTCTTCTACTTCTCTTTCTCTTTTGTGGTGCGCCACTACGAGAGAAATGCGGAGTTTATGAACGCGAAAGTGGCAGGCTCGGGTGACCGCTACCTTGATTCAATGCGCAACGTGGTTGTTTATCCCGTTGTTGGCAAGACGCTCAAGGATTGCGAGGCCCTGCAGATTGGTCTGGGTCTTGACTTGAAGGGTGGTATGGATGTCATCCTCGAAGTTTCTGTTCCCGATGTAGTGAAAAACCTTGCAGGCGATAATGCTAATACGCCAGCTTTCAAAAAAGCTGTTGAATTGGCTTATGCCGACTACAAGCAAGGTAAGGGCGACTTCGTGGATATGTTCGTTCGTCATTACGACGAAGCCAACGGCTCAGGAAAGTTAGGTGCTGTATTTGCCACTGGCTTAAAGGCTAAGAATATCACATTCTCTTCTTCCGACAACGACGTTCGTAGCGCGCTCAACGAAGAGGTAAATGCTGCCGTTGAGAATGCTAACCTCGTGGTACGCCAGCGTGTCGATAAATTCGGTGTGGCTCAGCCCAATATCCAAATCCTTCGTGGTAAAGGCCAAATCGGTCAGATCATGGTCGAGATGCCGGGTATCAAGGAACCGGAGCGTGTACGCAAGCTGCTTCAGGGAAGTGCCAACCTCGAATTCTGGGAGACTTACAACCGCTCCGAGATCCAGAGTCAGCTGGCAAGCCTCGATCTCATCGGTACTGCTGCCGATACCACTGCAACTGATACTACAGCTACAGCTAAGCCCGCTGCCAAGACCAGCACGCCTGCCCTGAAGTTCAGCCAGCTTGTGATGAACGCTGGCGGCCGTGATGGCAGCTCCGTTGGTGTGGCTCGCCTGGCCGATACAGCCGCAGTAAATGCTATCATCAATAGTCCGGCTGCTAAGTCGAAGCTGCCGAAGGATTTGCGCCTGGCTTGGGATGTTAAGGCAAACAACGGATTAGTGACGCTCTATGCGCTCAAAGGCAACGGCAACAACCAGACACCGACTATGCAAGGTGCTGTGATTGCCGATGCAAAAGCCGACTTCAACCCCACAACTCACGCTCCTATCGTTTCGATGGAGATGACGAGCGACGGTGCCCGCGACTGGTCCACTATGACAGGTAAGAACGTGGGTCGCGACGTGGCAGTTGTCCTCGATGGCGTTGTATACAGTGCTCCGCGCGTAAATGGTCAGATTTCTGGCGGTAAGACTGAAATCTCCGGTGCTTTCACTATCGACGATACTAAGGACCTTGCCAACGTGCTCAACTCTGGTAAGATGCCCGCGCCTACGAATATCATCTCTGAAGAGACTATCGGTCCGTCACTCGGTGCTGCCTCTATCCAGGCCGGCCTCGAGAGCGCGATTATCGCCTTCGTTCTGTTGATGATCTTCATGTGCTGCTACTACGGTCTTATTCCGGGTATGGTGGCAAACCTCGCGCTGATTCTCAACTTCTTCTTCACGGCCGGTGTCCTTACATCGTTCCAGGCTGCCTTGACGATGAGCGGTATTGCCGGTATGGTGTTGTCGCTCGGTATGGCTGTCGATGCCAACGTGCTTATCTATGAGCGTACGAAAGAAGAGTTGGCCGCAGGTAAGAATATCAAGAGCGCGCTGGCAGCTGGTTACGGCAATGCCTTTAGTGCAATCTTCGACTCCAACCTTACTTCAATCATCACCGCCGTTATTCTGTACAATGTTGGTACAGGTCCGATCCGCGGTTTCGCCCTCACGCTGGGTATCGGTATTTGCGCAAGCTTCTTCACCGCCGTTTGGATTAGCCGTATCATCTTCGAACATTTCCTCAACAAAGACAAGTGGCTCCACCTGACGTTCGAAACGAAGCTCAGTCGCGGTCTGTTGCAGAATAGCAAGTTCAACTTCCTCCAGAATGCCCCTAAAGCTTATGCTATCTTTGGTATCGTTCTGCTCGCAGGACTTGTATCCTTGGGTGTGCGTGGTCTGAGCAAAGGTATCGACTTCACGGGTGGTCGCAACTTCGTGATCGAATTTGAGCAGAAGAACACAACGCCAGAGCAAGTGAAGGAAGTGGTTGCTAAGACCATTCGCCCGTTGGACAACAACGCCACTGTTAATGCCATCGAGGTAAGTACCACGCAGGGCAAGGCAGTGCGTCTGACAACCAACTATATGATCAATAGCGATGCGGCAAATGCTGATGAACAGGTAGAACAAGTAATCTGGAAGTCGCTTCATGACGCAGGTCTCATCAAGGCCGACTACAATACGTTCAAGAACCGCGACGACCACACAGGCGGCTCCATCGTGAGCGCACAGAAGGTGGGCGCCAGCGTAGCTTCCGAAATGACGAAGGATGCTATCTTGGCTACGGTGCTCTCCCTCATCGCCATCTTCATCTATATCCTCGTGCGTTTCCGCAACGTTGCGTTCTCCATTGGTTCTGTTGTGGCATTGACTATCGATACGTTGCTCATCATTGGTATGTACTCCCTCTGCTGGGGATGGGTTCCCTTCTCGCTTGAAGTTGACCAAACCTTCGTTGGAGCTGTGCTAACCGCTATTGGTTACTCAATCAATGATAAAGTGGTGGTATTTGACCGTATCCGCGAGAACCTGAATCTCTATCCGCAACGTGAGACGGCGAAACTCTTCAATGATTCTATCAACCAAACGCTGACACGTACGTTGATGACTTCATTGACCACGTTGCTCGTATTGCTTTGTATCTTCATCCTCGGCGGTGACAGCATCCGTAGCTTTGCTTTCGCAATGATTCTCGGCGTTGTCTTCGGCACGATGTCCTCTATCTTCCTCGCTGCTCCTATCGCAAACCGCGTGCTGGGCAAGAAGCGCACAGCTGCAGCAACGGCAGAATAAGATTCGGAAGACATATACATATATATAATATAGGAGTGGTTCTCTCGCAGGACCACTCCTATTGCTATCATAGGAGGATGAGAGCAGAGGTCAGCAGCAAGAAAAAAATTAGTATCTTTGCAAATCAAGCAAAAAGGCTCTTATGGAAGAAAAGATCCGCGTGAAAGGTGCACGCGTCAATAATCTCAAAAATATAGATTTAGAAATCCCCTTAGGTAAGTTTGTCGTGATCACGGGCCTTAGCGGTTCTGGTAAATCGTCGCTGGCTTTCGACACGCTCTATGCCGAAGGGCAGCGTCGCTATGTGGAGAGTCTGTCGGCTTATGCCCGTCAGTTTCTCGGGCGCATGAATAAGCCCGACTGCGACTATATTAAAGGACTTCCGCCCGCCATAGCTATCGAGCAAAAGGTGACGGCCCGCAACCCGCGCTCTACCGTGGGGACATCCACAGAAGTGTACGACTATTTGCGTATGCTCTTTGCGCGAGCTGGCCATACGATTAGCCCCGTCAGCGGGCAGGAGGTGAAGAAGCACAGTAGCGAGGATGTTGTCAGCTGCATGCTGTCCTATTCTCCTGGCACTCGTTTCACGCTGTTGGCACCCATAGTGTTGCGCCACGGCCGAACGCTCCGTGAGCAATTGGCTGTATATCTAAAGCAAGGCATCTCCCGCCTTGATGTCGATTTACCCAACGGTTCTTCCGACACCTTGCAGGGAGGAACGCTCATCCATATCGACGACCTCCTGGCAGACGAGGAAAAGTTTGGTGAGATAGAGGCAGCCTGGAACGCGCAGCAGGAAACCACGGCTACAGAAAGCGGAACGAGTGGCGTGTATCTACTCATCGACCGCCTCGCGGTGGATAATTCCAAAGATGTCCTAAACCGCTTCCGCGATTCGGTAGAAACCGCCTTCTTTGAAGGTGATGGCGAATGCTTGTTGCGCTTCTATCCGAGCCGCGCTCTGCACCGCTTCTCCATTCGCTTTGAGGCCGACGGCATTTGCTTTGAAGAACCCAACGACCAGATGTTCTCTTTCAATTCTCCAGCCGGGGCGTGTCCAACGTGCGAAGGCTTTGGCAGCGTGATAGGTATAGACGAAAAACTCGTCGTCCCTGACACGTCGCTCAGCATCATGGACGGAGCTGTGATTTGTTGGAGAGGTGAGAAAATGGGGATGTGGAAGCAGGAATTTATACGTAGGCAAAGCCCAAAAGGTTTTCCTATATTTAAGCCTTACTATGAACTTACC
The DNA here is from genome assembly GCF_057240785.1 of Alloprevotella sp. Lineage (NCBI taxonomy): Bacteria > Pseudomonadati > Bacteroidota > Bacteroidia > Bacteroidales > Prevotellaceae > Alloprevotella > Alloprevotella sp. The sequence continues at coordinate 86,068 of NZ_DBHHRH010000015.1, forward strand.
CAGCAAGAAAAAGACATACTCTGGCACGGAGACGCTGAAGAGCGTCAACGGGAAAAGACCGACCAAGTATTCATAGATGCCTTCTTCGACATGCTCCGCGAGAACCAGTACAAGATACAGTACCGCGTCATGTTGGCACGATACAGAGGCAAAACGATATGCCCTACCTGCCACGGCTCACGTTTGAAGCCCGCAGCAGCGTATGTACACGTGGGCGGCCGCAACATTATGGAACTGGTGCGTATGCCCATAAGCGATTTGCAACAGTTCTTCAACAATCTCCAGTTAGATGAAGCCGATGAAAAAGCATCTCGGCGTTTGCTGACCGAAATCCGCAACCGCCTGAACTTTTTGTCCGATGTCGGCCTCGGCTACCTTACACTTGATCGTCTTTCCAACTCTCTTTCCGGCGGCGAAAGCCAGCGCATCAATCTGGCCACCAGTCTTGGTAGTAGTTTAGTGGGTTCGCTTTATATTCTCGACGAGCCCAGCATCGGACTACATTCCCGCGATACGGGTCGACTTATACACGTGCTCAAGCAGCTGCGGGACTTGGGCAACACCGTCATAGTGGTGGAGCACGACGAAGAAATCATGCGTGCCGCTGACTATATCATAGACATCGGTCCAGAGGCTGGACGCCTCGGCGGACAGGTTGTGTTCGCCGGAGAAGTAGCTCCGCTCTTGTCCGTCCATACTGCAACGAACGACACGACTGTTCCGTCTGTCGCTATAAGCTCTCAAAGCCACACCGTCAACTATCTGCTCGGGCGCGAAAAGATTCTGTTGCCGAGCAGCCGGCGGAAATGGAACAACAGCATAGAGGTGAAAGGCGCTCGAGAGAACAACCTGCGCGGTATAGACGTGAAATTCCCACTCAACATAATGACCGTGGTCACGGGCGTAAGCGGCTCGGGCAAATCCACTTTGGTAAAAAAGATTCTCTACAATGCGCTGAAGCGTAAGTTGGACGAACCCAGCGACACGCCGGGCGAATTCTCCAGTCTCTGCGGCGACCTCACGACTATCAAAGGTGTAGAGTTCGTTGATCAAAACCCCATTGGCAAGTCCTCCCGCTCAAATCCCGTCACCTATATCAAAGCCTACGACGAAATCCGTAAACTGATGGCTTCGCAGCCTTTGTCCAAGCAGATGAACTTCACGCCCGCGTTTTTCAGCTTCAACGCCGACGGCGGACGCTGTGAAGAATGTAAAGGCGAGGGAACTGTCAAGGTGGAGATGCAGTTTATGGCCGATTTGGTGCTCACCTGCGAATCCTGCCACGGTATGCGCTTCAAGAAAGATGTGCTCGAAGTGCGCTACCAAGGTAAGAACATCCACGATATCCTTGAGATGACCGTCAACCAAGCCGTGGAATTTTTCACCCAGTATGGCAACGAAAAAATCTCCAAGCGCTTGCGCCCACTCCAAGATGTAGGTTTGGGCTACATCAAGTTAGGGCAAAGCAGTTCCACTCTTTCTGGCGGTGAAAATCAGCGCGTGAAACTGGCCTACTACCTAAGCCTGGAGCGCACCGAGCCCACTCTTTTCATTTTCGACGAGCCTACCACTGGTTTGCACTTCCATGATATTCAAAAACTCCTCCATAGTTTCAACGCACTCATTGAGCGCGGCCACAGCATTCTCATTATTGAGCACAACATGGACGTTATCAAAATGGCCGACTACGTTATCGACCTCGGCCCTGAAGGCGGACGCGACGGTGGACAGATTGTTGCTGTCGGTACGCCCGAAGAACTCGTGGCGCAGGGCAAAGGTTATACGGCGCAGTATCTCAAGGAAAAGTTAGAATAAGTGCTCACTTAGGCTGCATCCGATCCATTCTCTCGCTCTGTCAGCGGCTAACAGCCGTCAGAATTTCCTGAAAAATCATCACTCCCCTTATCGTACTAATCATCGCGATAAGGGGAGTTTTTTCTATCTAAAATCTCACGATTTGTCATGTAAAGATGCAAAAATATTACTTTTTTGTATGTTTTTTTGGGTGGATAAAAAATACTCCATATATTAGGCGTTCGAATCAATGAAAGCATACATGTTGATGAAAATATCAAACCTTAAATAAAACATTTATGACTGTAACTCCCCTTTTCTGGCTGGTGCCCATCGCATCAGTAGTGGCGTTGGCCATGGCCTGGTTCTTCTTCAAGAGTATGATGAAGGCCGACGAGGGCACACCCCGTATGCGCGAAATTGCAGAGCACGTCCGCAAAGGTGCAATGGCTTATCTCAAACAGCAGTACTTCGTGGTGCTCAAAGTCTTTTTAGTGCTCGTCGTTCTCTTTGCGTTCATGGCTTATGTCCTTAAGATTCAAAATCCCTGGGTACCTTTCGCCTTCCTCACGGGCGGTCTTTTCAGTGGTTTAGCCGGCTTCTTCGGCATGAAGACCGCCACCTATGCTTCCGCCCGAACCGCCAATGCTGCACGCAAGAGTTTGGACAGCGGTTTGCGTATTGCTTTCCGCTCCGGTGCGGTAATGGGATTGGTCGTTGTGGGCCTCGGACTGTTGGACATTGCCCTGTGGTTCATCGCCCTCTCTTTTGTCTACGGCTCTGACCACGTTGCGCTCGTCACCATCACTACCACGATGCTCACTTTCGGTATGGGAGCTTCCACCCAAGCCCTCTTTGCCCGTGTTGGAGGCGGTATCTATACGAAGGCAGCCGATGTAGGCGCCGACATTGTTGGAAAAGTTGAAGCCGACATCCCAGAGGACGACCCGCGCAACCCTGCTACCATTGCCGACAACGTAGGCGACAACGTGGGCGACGTTGCCGGTATGGGCGCCGACCTTTATGAGAGCTATTGCGGTTCCATCCTTTCTACAGCAGCTTTGGGCGCCACGGCCTTTGCTTCGGCTGGCGACATGCAGCTGCGGGCTGTCATCGCCCCCATGATTATTGCCGCTGTCGGCATCTTCCTCTCGCTCATCGGCATCTTCCTCGTGCGCACCAAAGAAGGGGCAAGTATGAGCCAGTTGCTCCGTTCGCTCGCCGTCGGCACCAATACCAGTGCAGTGCTGATTGCATTCGCCACGTTCCTCATCCTTTATGGCCTCGGCCTCGACAACTGGATAGGCCTGAGTTTCTCCGTCATCAGCGGTCTGACAGCGGGAGTTATCATCGGACAAGCCACAGAGTTTTACACCTCGCATAGCTATAAGCCTACCCAGACTATTTCCGAGTCCGCTCAGACGGGTTCTGCCACGGTCATCATCAAAGGTATCGGTACGGGCATGATTTCCACCTGTATCCCCGTGCTCACTATCGGTGTGGCCATTATGTTGAGTTATCTCTGCGCCAATCATTTCGATCTCTCCATGAGTGCTGAGAGTATCTCGAAAGGACTCTACGGCATCGGCATTGCAGCTGTCGGAATGTTGTCCACGCTGGGCATTACGCTTGCTACGGACGCTTATGGCCCTATCGCCGACAACGCCGGCGGCAACGCTGAGATGAGCGAGCTAGGCGAGGAGGTGCGCCATCGCACGGACGCACTCGATGCGCTCGGCAATACGACGGCCGCCACGGGCAAAGGCTTTGCCATTGGTTCGGCAGCACTCACCGCGCTGGCCTTGCTGGCTTCCTATGTAGAAGAAATAAAAATCGCCATGACGCGAGCCATGGAGGGCGGACAGCAATTCATTGATGCAGCCGGCAATGCCTTTGATCCTTCAAAGGCTTCGATGCCCGAAATGATGGAATACTTTCAGGTGACGCTGATGAACCCGCGCGTACTCGTAGGTGTATTCATTGGCGCGATGGCTGCCTTCCTTTTCTGCGGCCTCACCATGGGTGCTGTCGGCCGTGCCGCGGCCAAGATGGTCGATGAAGTGCGCCACCAGTTCCGCGAAATCAAAGGAATCCTCGAAGGCAAGGCCACGCCCGACTATGGTAGCTGTGTCGAAATCAGTACGCGCGCTGCCCAGCACGAAATGATTCTGCCCTCACTCTTAGCCATCATCATCCCCATCGTCACGGGCGTAGTCCTCGGCGTTGCCGGTGTACTCGGTCTCCTCGTTGGTGGCCTCTGTGCTGGCTTTACGCTGGCCGTCTTCATGGCCAATGCCGGTGGTGCGTGGGACAATGCTAAGAAATTCGTGGAAGAAGGAAACTTCGGCGGCAAGGGTAGCGACGTCCACAAAGCCACGATCGTAGGCGACACCGTTGGCGATCCGTTCAAGGACACATCAGGCCCAAGTTTGAACATCCTTATCAAACTGATGAGCATGGTCAGCATCGTCATGGCCGGCCTTACTGTGGCCTGCAATCTGATGTAGTGGTGCACGTATATAATCAATAAAAAGCCCGATACTACCAGTCTTTAAAAGGTAGTGTCGGGCTTTTTTATGAATTGCAGTAACGCATTAAATTGGGAGAATCATATACATCTCCTAATGACCTGTTTTGATTCTCCTGTTTCTTTTTTCTATTTGCGGACAGGTCGTATATAATATCCCACAAAGCGCTCCTCCGAAGTTACATGATAACCGTCTTTAGTAAAATATAATGCGAATGCCTCCAAGTTGTTTCTCTTGCTAAGTGAAGATGTCCAATACGCGCCAGATTTAAACACATAACAATGTTCTATCTCCAAGTGAATACCGGCAGCAGGCAAGAATATAGATTTTCCATTCTTTTTACTGACAACTTTGTATCCTGCTATACCATTCAGTATGGTCCATGTCCATTTACATTTATCAACCAATTCTTGAAATTCTGCTTGTGTTGGCATACGCCAAGGAGAACCGAGTCGGACTGTGGCAACATCATCCTTTGCTTCAAGTGTAGTTTTATTATCGGCAAATCCTTTCTCTCCTTTGGTAGGTGAATAGCCCATATCAGGATCAGTACAGTACTTGATTATCCATGTTTCTGAAACAGTGTGCGGATAAAAAGTCCAGTCAAATTCAGGGGTTTTTGACCATGTACTTCCCCATGACACAAAAGAGCCAAAGTCCTGAGGTTCACTGGCACCAAGATTACATGTAGCCCACTTTACACTAAGTCCCAAATCAACATAGGAGGAAGTATTCTCTGTTGCTTTCCCCGCCGTTGTACCTTTGGCTTTTGTGTTTTTCCCAGCTTGTTGATGCGTCGTTGTTTTGGCTTTTCTGGTCGGTTTTTGCTGGATGCTTCCATTTCCTCCGAACATAGGCAGAGACCATAATAACATAGCTGACAACAGCAATTTAATGTGACATTTCATAAGCATAATTTTTGTAGTAAATGAGTTTGAATATTTCAAAAATCCTAATGTAATAAAAGGTTACACAGGATATAGCCATGTAGGGAATTCACTTATTTTCATGCTGCTAAACGAAAGTATTTGAAATGTTTTGATGGCGCGATAAAGGTAACCATAAAAAATGAAAGAGAATTATCTTTGATAGGTTTTTTGATCATTCACATTAGGTTCTCGGGGAGAGCAGGAAAATTGCTTGATAAAGATAGTTGTAGGTATCTTTAGGAACGCATGGCATGATTAACATTCTTAGTGCCGTCCGATAAAGTCCACAATGGTTTCCACAACGGGTGCGGCGATGATTTGCCGAGCGGCGTAATCATCGGGGCGGGACATGTTCGGACTTTCCGCCATCAGATGGTTCAGCGTGGGCATCCAGCGAAAGTCCACGTTGGGTCTCTTCTCCAGTGCCTGCTGCCATAGTTGGAAGTCGGTTTGGCGCACCTGATAGTCGTGCCCACCTTGTATGAAAAGCATCGGCACTGTAAGCTGCTGCGCCGTTCGGAGTGGTCGGTATTTGCGGTCGAATTTCAGATACTCTTTAGGGAGCGGTGCGAGGGAGGCTCGGTATGCGCTGTCGATTTCAGTAGGCGTGATGTTGTTGAGGCGTCCCAGATAGTTTATTTGTTCTTTCATCACCTCGGCGAGAGGGCGCGCAGGAGCGGCGAGGGCTATTGTACCTGCCAAAGGCGTTGTGGCGCGTTGCGCTATGCGCGGCAGTAGCATTCCGCTGAGCGAATGCCCCACCACAAAGATGCGCCGTGCATTCACTTCGGGCAAAGCGCAGACCTGCTGGAGTGCCGCGAGCGCATCGTCCACAATTTCTTTGTCGTAGTCCATGTCGCCACTGATTTCTATGCACGCCGACCCATAAACAAGGGTGCGTTTGTCGTAGCGGATAGAGGCGATGCCGTGGAGTGCCAACGAATCGGCCAAATCGCGCAACAAAGCGTTCGGCCCGATAGTCTCGTTGCGGTCGCAAGGGCCGCTACCCGCCAGCAGTACGGCCAGCGCCACGGGTTTCTTTCTTTCGGTGGGCAGCGTGAGCGTTCCCGGTAGGAATATCTTACCGTTCTCAATCTGCACCTCGCGGTTCTCCACGCCTCCTACCGCCACTGTCTGCGGTCGCGTGGTAGGGCGGAAAAAGAGTCCGCAGAGCTGCCCCTCGCCATTCCAAGAGAGGAGCGCCATGAGCGACGTCTGCGAAAAATCCAGTCGTATCCCATCGACCTCTACTCCTCCTTCAACCACCGTCCGCTCCCATTCGCCACGGCCGTTCTCCGTGCCCGCCTGCCGCACAAGCTGTGCGTAGATTCCTCCTAATTGTTGCGCGGTGAGCGCCGCTTTCATCTCGGCATTGCAGAGCGCATATACGGAGTCGCCCTTTTGTTGTTGCAACCAGTCCAACACGCGTTGCGACCGCACGAAGTCTTGTGCCACAGCCGCCGATAGGCAGAGCAGTAGTCCGAATAAGATAGAGATGCGATGTATCATATCCTTTCTTTTTTTGTAGGCAGTTATTGTCTGCCTACTTTGCAAAAATAGGGATTTTTCTTCAGAAAAAGGTGGGAGAAGAGGAAAGCCCCCTCCATCTCCCCCATAAGGGGGAGTGCTCAGCTGCCTCTTGAGGCTGGAGCAGCTTTGTTGGTTCTCGGACAAGTCGGACTGGTCCGACCCGTCCGACAAGCTGTTCTCTCAACAGACTCTCCGATTTGTCCGACCAGTCCGACTTGTCCGAGAACATCTAAAACCTCCCGAAAATTTGACAAGATGCCTTTCTTTGAAAATTTGAGAAAGGCTCTCCTTTTTGCTTTCTGCCAAAATTTTTGCGGCATTTTTGTTTTCGCGGGCAGGAAAAATCGAGCGAAATCTTGAAAAAGCGGGAGTTTTCGTGAGATTTTCGATTTTTTCGTGCGTTTTTGCTGAAACCTCTCCTTATCCTTTTCGTCGGTTTCCTTATTGTGTCGGCTGGTTTCCTTATTCTGTTGGCCGACGCAATAAGGAAGTCAGCCAGCAGCCTTATTGTATCGGCGCGTAGGAGGGTGGGGCTGTTCGCTCTCTCTCTTTCGTGCGCGGATTTGTGGCCTTCGTGGGAGGGGAAAAGTGGGAATTTCGTTGATGTTTTAAGCCCACGAATGAGCACGAATAAGGCGAAGGAGCACGAATCAGTATTGAGCGTCGGACTAGTCGGACCTGTCGGACTTGTCCGAGAGCTATCGCAACGGTCTTAGCAAACAAAGGCTGATGCGCGACTGTTCCTATTGAAAAAATCTTAAATTTGCAGCAGCTTAGCAATAGCGCAGTAGCAATACAGCTTATGAAGTACAACAAAGACCTTGATTTTTTTAGGGCCATCTTAATAGGGTTGGTCATTCTGATACATATCGTCAATTTTGGCAATATCTACCCCGACATTAAGAACGCAATTCTCGCGTTTTTTATGCCCGCCTTTTTGGTGATAACTGGCTATTTGGTAAACATCGAAAAGACGCTCCGGCAGTTTGCCTTATATCTTTGGAGGATATGGTTGCCCTATATGGTACTCGTCCTGGGCTTTGCAGGGCTTTCGCTGTATCTGCCCGTCCGCGATGGTATCACGTCGTTCGATGTGCCCACGGTGCTCGATGTGCTCTTTGTGAAGTCGATTGGCCCCTACTGGTTTCTGCACGTCATGATGGTGTGCGGCATTCTCTATTATGCTGCTTTCCGCGCCTTGCCCAAACTCGATGTCACTGCCAAATACTCCCTCTTTGCCGCCCTCCTCATTGGCGTATCGCTCTTCACGCCTTTGCTGGACATTCATGCTGCATTCTATTATTTCTTAGGCGTGGGCGTGCGGCAATATATAGGCGATTTCTCGCGCATCTATAAGGCGAGTCTGTGGCCCATACTTCCTTTCGGTTTGCTCATCGTTCAGCGCGAGTATTGGGGCTGGGGAACAATCGCCATGCTCGTTTGCGTGGTGTCGTTTTTTTGTTTTGCCGCTTATTTCAGTAGTCTCACAACGAGGCGCACCAAGCAGGTCATCGACTACATTGGGCGAAACACTTTCCCGATCTATATCTTCCATCCCATATTTACAATGCTGTCGAAATACTACCTGCCTCTCTTCGGCTTCGACCCTACGGGATTGCTCCACGCCTTTGTGACCGTTGGCGTGGGTCTCGGAGGAACTCTTGCGCTCGCCCTCTTGCTCGACCGCACGCGCTTGTCCTATCTTTTCGGCCGTAAGAGAATTTTGCGATAACAAGGCAGCTGGGAAAGGATAGAAAGAATGTGCAGATAGGAAAAACAAACAAAATGCGGCTTCTCTCAAAGGCTTGCTTTGTGAGCTACATAGAAAAGCGTAATTTTGTCGGAAATAGTTATAAATAGAAATGTCAAGTCTGAAAGAGAAAACCGCAAACGGACTGCTATGGGGCGGTATAGCCAGCGGTTTGCAGCAGTTGCTGAACCTCGTGTTCGGTATCTTTTTGGGACGCTTGCTCACCGATGCCGACTACGGTATGGTGGGGTATCTCACCGTCTTTACTCTCATTGCCGGTTCGCTGCAGGAAGGCGGATTTATTTCGGCACTCAACAAGCGGAAAAACGTGACCCGCGCGGATTATAATAGTGTGTTTTGGTTCAACACGCTGATGAGTCTGTCGCTCTATACGCTCCTTTTTTTCTGTGCCCCGCTGATAGCTGATTTTTTCCATGAGCCAGATTTAACTCCCTTAGCTCGCTACGTCTTTGCGGGCTTTGTCATCTCGAGTCTGAATATTGTGCCGCGCGCTTACCTCTTCCGCGAACTCAAAGTGAAGCAGAACACGATCATCAGCTTTGTTGCGCTCCTCACTTCGGGCATTGTGGGCGTGACCATGGCGTGGCAAGGCTTTGCTTATTGGGGCATCGCCACGCAATCCATTGTTTACGCCGTCTGCACAACCCTCGGAACGTATTTGGTCACCCGCTGGTGGCCCAGTATCCATTTCTCGTTCCGTCCCGTCAGGGAGATGTTGGGTTATTCCGGCCGCCTGATCATCACCAATGTCTTTGTGATTCTCAACCAGCAGCTGTTTTCAATTTTGCTCGGTAAACTCTTCAATCGTCGCGAATTGGGCAAATTCACGCAGGCTAATAAATGGAACACAATGGGGCATAGTCTCATTTCGCAGATGCTTTACAGTGTGACGCAGCCCCTTTTTGCCAAGGTGGACGACCGCAAGCAGCAACGAGCTGCTCTGCAAAAGATGGTGCGTCTGACCGCATGCCTCACTTTCCCCGCCATGTTCGGTTTGAGCGTCATTGCACACGAGTTCATCATCATCACTATCACGGAGAAATGGCTCGCTTCGGCAGCCATGCTGCAACTCCTTTGCGTTTGGGGCGCTTTCGTTCCGATGCAAACGCTTTTCCAGAACTTCCTGCTGGCACGTGGGCATTCGGGGATTTATATGTGGGGAACAATCGGGCTGGCCATACTCGTGTTTGGTGCTGCATTACTGGTGAGCCCCTACGGATTAGAGTGGATGTTGCGCGTCTTTGTGGCGGTCAACATTCTCTGGCTCTTGTTCTGGCACCATTTTGTTTGCCGCCTGACGGGCTATGGACTGTTGGCATTTCTAAAGGATATGGCGCCCTATCTGGGGCTTTCCATTGTGCTTTGCATAGGGGCGTACTTCCTCTTCTCTGGCGTGACCCACCTTTGGCTGAGCCTGTTGGGCAAAGTCCTATTCGTAGGCACAACCTACTGTCTCACGCTGTGGTTGAGCGGCTCTGTAATCTTCTGCGAAAGCCTGCTTTTCCTCTGTAAGAAAGGAAAAGCGTCATAAAGTTTTGATAGCGTTTTTTTAGAGCCTTATTCGAAAGAAGAGAATAAGGCTTATTTCTTGTGATATTTCCCCCACAGTTTTTCGCCACTCTGCCAGGCCGCCACGCGCAATTGGTCGAGCAGCGTACAAGCCAAATAAACGGCACAGAGCATCAAGGCTACGCCTAAAAAGTTGAGGCCAAACGGTAAAGAGCTATCTATGTCCTTGACCCACTGAGCATATAGCGGACGGACAAGTGTGTTCTGATGTACGAGATAGACCGTGAAAGCGCCCGCCGCCAGCCAGTTGATGGGGCGCGAAAGGCTTGGACGCAGTTGTAGGCGGTCGAAAAGAATCAGCAGAACAATTGCTTCCAATATGTTGATAAGGAAAGAATAGGTGAGAAAGAAAGTTTTTGCAATTTGATAGAAGATAAGTGGTAACCAGCTCGCAGAAGCAAAAGTGAAGAAAGCCGGGATCAGTAGACACGCGGCATATACGATTACCAAGGTGCGTGTGCGCAAGGCTTTATAATCTACATGGAGGCGAATATAACGAGCCAGAACGTAGAGCCCCATAAAGAAGATGGCAGAATAACCCCACCGAAAATCATCGGAGAAGTGTGCAGCTAAGTCGAGCGTTGCGAAAGTGAAAAACGCAATTAAAAAACCTCTAAGTTGTTGCTTTCCTGCCGTCTCCACAAAAGCATTGAGGGCGGGCGCAAACAGATAGAGAAGCAGATACGACCATACAAACCAATAGGAGGTAAAGCTTTTTGCAATAGCTATCAGTCCGCCCGTGGGCATACCCTTGAGTAGCAAAACCGTCCCCGAAGAAAGCAGGGCGATGAAGAACACCTGGAAAAGCAGTTTTACAGCTCCTTTCAGCGAGGCGCGTATGCCAAACCATCCCGAAATAAGGACGAAGACATCCACACCTATGATGGCCCAATGTTCCACCAAGATGCGCACGCCCCAAACCTCCGGAAGCGTCAGAATGTCCTGTCGCTGCGGCCATCCGAAGCAGAAATAATCGGCATGAAGGGTGAGAATCATAAACATCGCCATGAAGCGGAGCAGCTCCATATTGGCCAAACGCGGTTTCTTCTGTATTGTCATGAATTTGTCTTTTTTAGAAATCGTTGGAGTACTTTTCCGGCAAAAATAACCAAAAAAGTCCAAAAGTCAGTATATTTGCCTTGAAGCGCCTGCGGCACTTCGGCGAGAGGAGAAAGCTGAGTCGGACTGGTCTGACCTGTCTGACTGGTCGAAGAATAAGCTATCTGCTCCTCCTCCCAAAGCCTCTTCCGCCGCCAAGGCTAAAACTAAACATTATGCTAACAACCCTCAATATCCGCTGTAAGAATACTGGTAAGTCGCACAAAGTGCCAGCTGGTTACAATCTGGAACAAGTCTATGAGATGCTGGAACTGCATCTGCCCTACGGATGTACTTCCGCAAAAGTCAATAACAAAGTGGAGGGGCTGCACTACACCCTCTTCAACGATAAAGACATCGAATTTCTCGATATTACTTCCGCTTCGGGAATGCGCACCTATACGCGCTCACTCTTCTTTGTGCTCTACAAAGCAGTAGTGGAACTCTACCCCGAAGCCCGCCTGCGCGTCAGCACTCCTGTCAGCAATGGCTACTACTGCCGTTTAGACGGCATCAGCTCTGGAGTGACGGACGAGGTGGTGGACGCGCTGCGCAGTAAGATGCAGGAGATCATCGTTGCTGACCTGCCGTACCACCGCATCACCTGTCCAACGGAGGACGCTGTACGACTCTTCCGCGAAAACGGACAAGAAAGCAAAGCCGAACTCTTGGAAGGCTACGGCTCGCTCTATACCAATTATTACACGCTGGGAGAAACGCCCGACTATTTCTATGGTTCGCTACTGATACGTACAGGACAAATTACGCTTTTCGACGTGATATCCTACTACGACGGTATTCTGCTGCGCCTGCCCGACTCCGAACATCCGCAGCAACTAAAGCCGATGGTCGACCAGCATAAGATGTTCTCCGTTTTTCAAGAGCAACACAACTGGCAGCATATCTTAGGCGTCTCCACCATTGGCGAACTCAACAAAGCCAATGAGGAAGGGCGCACCAATGAACTGGTGAACGTGAGCGAAGCTCTGCAAGAGAAGAAAATCTCCCGCATGGCGGATCGCATCGCAGAGAACCCAAACATCAGAGTAATCCTCATTGCCGGCCCCTCAAGTTCGGGGAAGACTACCTTCTCCAAACGCCTTGCCGTGCAGCTCATAGCGAGTGGCAAGAAGCCCGTCGCCATCAGTCTGGACGACTATTTCGTGAATCGCCATGACACGCCGCGCACGCCGGAGGGCGAACTGGACTACGAGAGTGTCAACGCGCTCAACATTCCCTTACTCAACAGTCAGATCCAGGCACTCATTGCAGGAGAGGAAGTGGAACTGCCGCGCTACAACTTCCAAACGGGACTGAGCGAGAAGAGCGGGAAACGTCTAAAGCTAAGTCCAGAAACGCTCATCATTTTTGAAGGCATCCACGCCCTTAATCCCATGCTCACTTCCGACATTCCCGCGGAGAGCAAATTTAAGATCTACGCTTCGGCACTTACGACAATCTTGCTCGACGACCACAACTACATTCCCACAACAGACAACCGCTTGCTCCGCCGCATTGTGCGCGATTATAAGTACCGCGGCTATTCGGCCGAAGACACTATCAAGCGTTGGCCGATGGTGCGCGAAGGTGAGAGCAAATGGATCTTCCCGTATCAGGAAGAGGCCGATGAAATGATGAATACAGCGCTACTCTTTGAGCTCTCCGCACTCCAGCAACAAGCTCTCCCGCTGCTCGAGCAAGTGCCCGAAAGTGCGCCCGAATACTCCGAAGCCTACCGCCTGCGAAAGTTCTTGAGTTATCTGAAGCCCATATCCACAAAGGGACTACCTCCCACATCGCTCCTCCGCGAATTCTTGGGCGGCAGCACATTCAAGTACTAACAACCTACAGATTTATTCTGCTCTCCCATGCACGGGCTTTGTCCGCTCGATTTCATAGAAAAACGGCCGACTGCTCCCGCTACGCAGAGCTTCTCCCAAAGCGAGAGACGAACACAATACTTGTTCCTCTCGCTTCTTTTCTCTAACTTCGCTCGAAAATAAAGAAAGATGGATTTCAAACAAACTTTCGATTATTTCGCAGGAAAGAAAATCTTATATGTTCATGGCTTCGGCTCGAGCGGTGCTACACATACTGCCGCACTGCTGCAACAGAAAATGCCGGAAGCCCAAGTACTGCACCCCGACATCCCGTTAGTGCCCGCTGAGCAACTGCCTTTTCTCAAGGCCCTTTGTGAAGCGGAAAGGCCCGATTTGATTATCGGCACATCCATGGGTGGAATGCTCGTGGAGAAGCTGCGCGGCTTCGACCGCATCTGTGTCAATCCAGCAATGCACATGGGACAAACGATGGGTACAACGATAAAATTCGGTGAATACCCCATTGCCACGCCCCGCGAAGATGGAGTGACGAAAATAAACGTTACGAAAGCCCTCGCAAAGGAGTTTGATGAGGTTTGCGCTCTCAACTTCGAGGGGTTGGACAGCGAAGATGCCACTCGCGTGGTGGGACTCTTCGGTACACGCGACCCCTTTGTGAATTGCTTCGCCGAATTTAGTGAACACTATCCCTCTTCGGCCTATTTCGAGGGGGAACACCGCCTCACGGACGACGTTCTGCTCCATTCCGTCATGCCGATTGTTCGCCGCTTCTGGGAACGTCAGGCCGCATTGGACTCTCCCGCCGTTTTCATTGATTATGCTACGCTCCGCGACGACTATGGCAAGCAACGCTCCTCGGCACGCTTGGCCTTCGAGACCTTGAGTCAGCGATACAATGTCTTTTGTGTGGCACCGCAGGATGCACAGCCCCAGCAGTGGTTGCAGGAAAATATCGGTGTTCCGGCGTGGAATCATCTCTTTCTCACGAACCATCGCGAACGCCTTTATGGCGACTATCTCATCACCTTGGACGCGCGCGACGAGGATACTTTCCTCGGTACGACGCTCCTCTTTGGCAGTCCGCAGTTTAAGACTTGGGACGCTCTTCTCGAATATTTTGACCAATTGGGAGGACAATAACTCGACCGCCTCCTTTCTGTCGCCAGTCAGCTCTGTCTGCCTGGTCAGCCCGAACCTCTCACTCCAAAACAAATGCGCAATATAGCAATCATCTTAGCCGGCGGCAGCGGAAAACGCTTCGGCGCCGATATGCCAAAGCAATTCTTGCTGATGGCGGGAAAAAGGATCATCGAACATTCCATTGAGGCTTTCGAACGCAATGCCCATATCGATGAAATTTGCGTGGTATCGAATCCCGATTTTCTGGAAGAAACCCAGAAGATAGTGGCTCAGGCCCACTACCAGAAGGTGCGCCATGTGATTGCGGGTGGGCAAGAACGCTCGGATTCAACGATTAACGCCCTTCGTCTCTATAAGGCCGAAACGGCTAACCTCATCTTCCACGATGCTGTGCGCCCACTCGTCAGTCAGCGCATCATCGATGATGTTTGCCACGCGCTGAAAACGCAGCGCGCCGTCAATGTCACCATTCCGTCGGCCGATACGCTCATCGTGCGACAAGGCGACTATGTCAAACAAGTGCCCGACCGCCGATGGATAGAACGGGTGCAAACGCCGCAGGGATTCCATGTGGGCACGATTGTGAAGGCCTACGCTGAGGCTCTCAAAGACCCCGCCTTCAAGGCAACCGATGATTGCGGCGTCGTGACGAAGTATCTGCCCGATGTGCCCGTATTCCTCGTGGCGGGAGAAGAACGAAATCAGAAACTCACTTATCGGGAGGATTTGTCAGTGCTGGAGAATTTATACAACCGCAGTCTCTGCCAATCGACCGAAACCGCGCCCTCTTCCGCTGCTCCTTCCACTGTCTCCACACCCGATTCCTATCTCCGTGAATACCGCCAGCGCGAACTGCGCCCACTGCAACTGAAAATGCTGGAGATGCTCACGACCATCACCGACATTCTCGAACGCAACAACATCCCTTATTGGCTCGAGGGCGGAACCCTACTGGGAGCCATGCGCCATGGAGGTTTCATTCCCTGGGATGATGATGTCGACATCGACATTCTGGCAGCCGACACGGAACGCATGAAGGAAGCGTTGCGCCGCGAGTTGCCCCCAACGATGATCTTACCCGATCCGCCAGCAAAGACTCCTATCTATAAGGTGCGCGACTTGAACAGTTTTTTTGTTGAGTTTGCGGACGATTTCCGACAGGACTACGCCAAGGGCGTTTATGTAGATATTTTCCCGAAGGTGGAATGTCCCTCTTTCCCGCGCGGTTTCACCAAACGCATCGCTAAAGGCTATTGTCGTTCCAACTCGATTCTCCATAAGCAGCACTACTACAGTTGGCGCTCCGTTGCCGAACTGTTCTATTTTGGCACAAAGCGCGCGATCTGTGGGGCTATTTGGCACACGGCTTCCCTCTTCTTCCCGAAAGGCAAGTATGTTTCGATGATGCTGAAAAATAATGGTTGCGGTCTGATGCACCGCAAGGACAAACTCTTCCCCTTGAAAAAGGTGAGATTTGAAGACCGCGAATTTTTTGCCCCTGCCGACCCCGATTTCTTCCTCCGAGAATGCTTCGGAAATTGGCGAGAACTGCCGCCCGAAAACCAGCGACAAGTGCATTCTATCTACTACGATGTGGAGCTGCTCTAAAGGCTGCCCGTCCGCATCTCCCTCTTACTGCTGGTTAGGTCCTCCCATCCAGCGACCGCAAAAAGCTTCTGAAGAGTCAGAAGCTTTATTTTTTGCCGTAGCCTTTTCATGAAGAAACCCACGAAAAGGATGAAGCGCCCTTAAAGACTTTCTTTTTCTGAAGTTGTAGTGAAGTTTTTCTTCTTGATAATAATTTTGGAACCAATGTTTTATGTTCACAAAGAAGTTTCTAAATCTTTTCCCAAATATTTTTGGAGGAAATACATCTAATGATATAGTTTCGCGCAAATATCCTTATTGTTCTTGGAAGTATAATAAGGCTGTCAGTTGATAGCCTTATCGTGTCTGCCCACGCCCTTATTGTGTTTGAGAATTCCATAAGCTTCTTCGCTCGTATCCTTATCGCGTTCGTCCACGCCCTTATTGTGCTTGAGAATAGAATAAGCTTCTCCACTCATACTCTTATTCTATCCGCCCACACCCTTATTGCATCCACTCTCCCCAGCAATACAGCGTACTCACCCACTGTCCCCGGAGGGGACACACCATGCTTAACCGCGGGTGATGCCCGAAGGGCGAACCCGTGGATAGGTGATGCACAAACCTCCGACGCAGGAAGCGTCGCACAGCACCCACTTCCCCCTCCCAAGAGTTTATTTTTTCGTTGTCATATCGTTACGTTGTCACACTTTGAGCATAACCGCTTGATAATGTATTTATTGCGGGCGTGACGACGCGTGACAACGGTGTGACAACAAAGAGCAATTGTTGTCACGCGTATAAGCTCCTCTCTATCAGCATCTTCCCCTCTTCCGTGACAACGTGACAACAAAAATCGAGTTTTTTCTATAGGAGGAGAGAGAGAATACTCCCTCAACGCTTTCAGTGCGACACCTCCGGTGTCGGAAGTTAGTGTTGCTATCTGTCCACTTCTTCACGGGTTCGCCCTTTGGGCATCACCCGCGGTTAAGCATGGTGCGCCTCCGCCGGAGGCGTAGGTTACTTTATATAGATGTGGTTTAGGAGGTAGTGTAGAATCATTAAAAATAGCCTAAATAGTGTTGGTTCATCACTCTGGTATTTCTTCTACTCCTTTTTTCTTTTCAAGAAAGTCTTGGAATCTTGTGTAAATCATTGACTTTATCCTTATCTTTGTCCAATAGAGTCTTATCTGCCTCTTAATCAGCCGAAATACTCATATCTAAAATATCTATTATGAAAAAGTCTTTACTTTCTGTCTTTTTTCTATTGCTGTCCACAATCGTGTCGGCACAGACCATTACGCTTAAGAGCTCTATGCCTAAGGATGAAGCACTACGCCTTTCGATTGCTGCTCGCGGAGGTAGCGTGAAGATTGGAACAGGTGACGGCACAACAAGTGTCTATTCGGTTTCGGAGAATCTCGAAACGCCTACATTCCTGCCACTGAAAGCTACAGCCAACAAACCTACCATTACGATTGAAGGCGATGTTTTAGGACTCGAATGCTCCTCGCTTAAACTCTCTTCTATCGACTGTTCTCAAGCGGCATCGCTGACAGTGCTAAAATGTGATATCAACGAACTTTCTTCGCTTGATGTATCGAAGAACACAAAGTTGAAGCGTCTCTATTGTAACGACAACGAGCTCACGGCGCTCAACTACGGTGGGGGAGCTGAACTCCTTCTGCTCTATTGCCAGGAGAATCAGTTGTCTTCGCTTGATCTTTCTCAGGCAACTCATCTCACAGAACTGGCCTGCTATCGCAATCAATTGAAGAGCATAGAAGTCTCCCATTGTCCTAATTTGAAAGTACTGAATTGCAGTCGCAACAAGATCGCAAAGCTCAATGTGAGCAAACTGTCGCAGCTCAAGATGCTCTATTGCGAACAGTGCAAACTGGATGAACTTGACGTGACAAATAATCCGCTTCTTACTCATCTATATTGTGGTGATAACAAGCTTAAAGTGCTTGATGTGAGTAAACAAACGGCACTGGAAGAACTCAACTGCAAGCTCAATGAGCTCAGCACGCTCGACCTCTCTCAAAATACGGCACTCGAGGAGCTTTACTGCTTCAGCAATCAGCTCAAGGAACTGAGTGTAACCCACTTGGAAAACCTCATGACGCTGAGCTGTGGCGACAATCAGTTGCAGACACTCGACCTCTCTCATAACGCTGCACTCGAAGAAGCAAGTTTGAGCTATAACAAACTTACAGCCTTGACCATCGCAGGTAATGCTTCCCTCCACTCATTAGCCTGCGATCACAATCAAATCAGCGAACTCTCAGCAACGGGTTGCAGTGGATTGCGTGCGCTCCTCATGGACCACAACAACCTTAGCGGAGATGCCTCGCTGCGTCTGATCCAGAGTTTGCCAGAAGTGGACGAGGGCTATTTGATGCTGTTCAATCATGCGGAAGATCCTACCCCCGATATGAACTGTATAACAGATGAGGGGCTTCGACAAGCTACGGCGAAGAAGTGGTACGTTTTGAACGGTGAGGAACTTGTTAAGACGGGTATAGGAGAAATTCAATTCTCTAAAGAAACGAATCAGCCTGTTATTGCTTCCGATGGTCGTTCCGTGAGCTTTACGGGAGGGAGTACCAGCTGGAGGCTCTATGCTACCAATGGTATGTTGTTGCAGGAGGGCTTCGGAACAAGCGTACGTTTCCCCTCTCTCCCCAAAGGCGTATATATATTGAGCTACGGCCAGTTCTCCAAGAAATTCATAATGAAATAGGAGAGAAGAGATACACAGCAAGATGCTTAGTGCAGCTTGCAAGTTGTGTAGGTCTGTTCCTTATAAATTTAGAGTCTTCCCTAACAGGCACCCGAGAGGGCACTGTTAGGGTTTTTCGTTGTCTTGGGTGGAACTGTGCAATCAAGTGGCTCAGAAAAAAGTAGTATCTTTGCAGCCATGAAGCATTTATATATAGAAACTTACGGTTGCCAAATGAATGTGGCCGACTCTGAGGTGGTGGCTTCTGTCATGAAGATGGCGGGGTACGAACCCACTGAAAATATAGATGAGGCCGACGCTGTCTTCCTCAACACTTGCTCAGTGCGCGACAAAGCTGAGCAACGCATCATTCATCGCCTCGACGAACTCAACGGCTTGCGGAAACATGGGCGCCAGCTTATTATCGGTGTGCTGGGATGTATGGCAGAGCGCGTGAAGGAGGGACTTCTCAATGAGCATCATGCAGACCTCGTGGCGGGACCTGATGCCTATCTGACGCTGCCCGACTTGGTGGCGCAGGCGGAAACAGGGCATAAGGCGATGAATACGGAACTCTCGCTCACGGAGACCTACCGCGATATCGTTCCCGAGCGCGTTTGCGGCAGTCAGTTGAGTGGTTTTGTGAGTATTACCCGCGGATGTAACAATTTCTGCCACTATTGCATCGTGCCCTATACTCGTGGGCGTGAACGTAGCAGGGATTTGGAGAGTATTCTCCAAGAAGTGAACGACCTCCATGCTCGCGGTTTCAAAGAGGTTACGCTGCTCGGGCAGAATGTCAATAGTTATCAATGGGTGAGTGCCGACGGAGAGCGAACGCTCGGTTTCCCCGAATTGCTCCGTGCCGTAGCGCGCGCCGTCCCCAGTATGCGTGTGCGGTTCACAACCTCTCATCCGAAGGATATGAGCGACGATACGCTCCGCGTCATAGCAGAAGAACCCAACGTGTGCCGCCATATCCACCTTCCCGTGCAGAGCGGATCGGACGTGATACTAAAACGTATGAACCGCAAGTACACCCGCGAATGGTATTTAGATCGCGTAGCTGCCATTCGCCGCATCGTCCCCAACTGCGGTTTGAGCACCGATATCTTTGCGGGCTATTGTGGAGAAACAGAGGAGGATCACCAGCAGAGCCTTTCGCTGATGCGCGAGTGCGGTTATGATAGTGCATTCATGTTCAAATACAGCGAGCGACCTGGTACTTACGCCTCTAAACACTTGCCCGACGATATTCCAGAAGAAACTAAAATCCGTCGCCTTAACGAACTCATCGCGCTTCAGAACGAACTGAGCGCCGAGAGCAATAAGCGCGACGAAGGAAAAGAATTTGAAATCCTGGTGGAAGGTGTGAGCAAGCGCAGCCGCGACCAACTCTTCGGGCGAACGGAGCAAAACAAAGTGGTCATCATCGACCGCGGAACGCACCACATTGGCGACTTTGTGCGCGTTCGCATAACGGAAAGTAGCAGTGCCACGCTGAAGGGTGTGGCGATATAAGAAGTCATTTCGACCCAATCATTATTACAATCACAGATAATAATGATTGGGTCGAAATGTAAATAGATAAAGCTATTTCTGCAAGGTGCACGATAAAAGAGGAAATTAGAAAGACGAAAAAATATGAATAAAAAGCAATCCATACAGCTGTTTGAAGAAAAAAAAGTACGTACTTTTTGGGACGAAAAACAAGAGAAATGGTACTTTTCCATTGTGGATGCTATTGCTATATTGACGGATAGTATAGATCCTGCTGCTTATTGGAGAAAACTGAAACAGCGTCTAAAACAAGAAGGGAATGAAACCGTGACAAATTGTCACGGTTTGAAAATGCGTGCCGCAGATGGTAAAATGCGACTAACAGATGTGGCTGATACAGAACAACTTTTCAGGCTGATACAGTCTGTCCCTTCCGTGAAGGCGGAACCATTTAAGTTGTGGATTGCACAAGTGGCACGTGAGCGTTTGGATCAGATGCAAGATCCAGAGTTATCGATAGATCAAGCGATGAGTGATTATAAACGTTTGGGATATTCCGATAATTGGATCAATCAACGTTTGAAGAGTATCGAAATACGAAAAGAACTTACTGATGAATGGAAGAAACGTGGACTACAAGAGGGATTGCAATTTGCATCTTTAACAGATATTATTTACCAAACATGGGCAGGTAAAACAGCTAAAGAGTATAAGAAGTTTAAGGGATTAAAGAAAGAGAATCTACGTGATAATATGACTAATACAGAGTTGGTTCTTAATATGTTAGCAGAGTTGTCGACAAAACGTATTTCGGAAACAACTAATCCAGAAACGATGAATGACCATAGTAACGTGGCTCGTCAAGGAGGAGAAATTGCACGTAATGCACGTCTTGAATTAGAAGCAAAAACTGGTGAAAACGTAATATCTCCTTTGAATGCAAAACACGGACTTTTGTTGAATGAAAAGAATACTCAAAAAGATTAAGGATTTAGTCCTATATGATTTTCTGAAAATCATATAAATATACACATTCTTTTGCCGGTTTCCTTACATATTTATATTTTTGCATCAATTTCCCTTTAGTGGGTCCTTATGTAGATTCGTTTAGACGAAAAATACAAACTATGAGCAAAAGAAAAAAGCATATTGGCGGCCGCTTTGCAACGGTGACGTCCTGCATTAGTACAACGATGGTGCTCATCTTGATGGGTATCGTGGTTTTCTTCGTTCTCTTCGCTAATAATTTCAGCCGTGATGTTCGCGAAACAATGCCTGTGGCCGTAGTGGTCAATAACGATTTGTCGCAACAGGATTTGTACCTCCTTCAGCGGTATTTGCGCGAACAGCCCTACACGCTGCGCACCAGCTACGTATCTAAAGAGAAAGGAACGAAGCAAGTGTCGGAAGTGATGGAGGATTCGCCCGAGGCTTTTTTAGATTATAATCCGATTCCAGCCGAGTTTGATGTGTATTTGAAAGCAGAATACGCCAACTTGGACAGCCTAAAACATTTTGTGCCCATCTTGAAGCAACGCGCTGGCATAGCCGATGTGGTGTATCCCATCGAGGAGATGCGCAGTCTTGACAAGACGATTCCCACGGTGAGCCTTGTTTTGCTCGTGCTGGCCGTACTCTTAGCATTTGTTTCCTTCGCGCTTATCAACAACACGATACGCATGAGCATCTATGCCCGCCGCTTCACCATTCACACGATGAAGCTTGTGGGAGCTCGCTGGAGTTTCATCCGCCGCCCATTTATGTGGAAAGCCTTTGCGATAGGTCTGATTTCAGCCCTTATTGCCAGTGGGCTTATCAGCGTGGGCATCTATCTGCTGTGGATGCAGGATCTCTACATTGGTAGTCTGATTACGCCAATCATTGTAGGCGCTACGATAGGCACTATCTTTGTGAGCGGCTTGGTGATGACCTTGGCGTGTGCCTACATTTGCGTGAACCGCTATCTGCGCATGAGTGAAGGACAGATGTACCTCAAATAAATTTTCGGAAAAATCAAAAAAACATATTTCCAACAATGGAAAAGAAACACGTATTTGCGTTTGATCGCACCAATTTCATTCTGTTAGCCATCGGTATGGCTATCGTCATCTTGGGCATGATACTCATGTCTGGAAAAGGCTCTGATGCCACACATTTTAACCCCGATATTTTCAGCGCAATGCGCATCAAGGTAGCTCCCGTTGTTTGCCTCTTCGGCTATCTCTTTATGATTGTGGGCATCATCCGCCGTCCGAGTGACAAAGAGGATAATACTACTTCAGTGGAGAAGTAAACACGTTAGGAGTTATCATTATGTTTGACATATCTCTACTTACAGCTTCGGCCGATATGAATTGGTTCGAAGCTATTGTGCTTAGTATCGTTGAGGGTTTGACGGAGTTTTTGCCCGTTTCCTCAACAGGCCACATGATTATCACGGAGGGGCTCTTCCACATGGAGAGCACGCCGTTTGTTAAAGCCTTCACCGTTATCATTCAGTTTGGTGCAATCTTGAGCGTCGTATGCCTCTATTGGCGTCGCTTCTTCAACCCGCCCGTTGAAGTAGGGAAAAACACCTCTTGGTGGGGACGAATCTGGCCTTTTTATTTGAAACTCATCGTGGGCGTACTTCCCGCAGTTGTCGTGGGGCTCAAATTGGGCGATTTCATTGACGAAAATCTCGGTAGCGTAAATACCGTGGCGGCGATGCTCATCATTGGCGGTGTGTTTATGCTTTATTGCGACAAACTTTTCAATAAAGGCAGTGAACAAACGCCGCTCACCTATAAGCGCGCCTTGATGGTGGGTCTCTATCAGTGTATCGCCGCGTTGCTACCCGGCACCTCTCGTTCGATGGCGACCATCGTGGGCGGTATGCAACAGAAGTTGACGCGCAAGGCAGCCGCCGAATTTTCGTTCTTCCTCGCCGTCCCAACGATGTTTGGAGCAACGTGTAAGAAAGTCTACGACCTTTTGAAAGACGGAACTGGCGATGCTCTCTTGCAGGGTAATCATCTCACGCTCTTGCTGGCGGGTAATGTCATCGCCTTCCTTGTTGCCATTCTGGCCATTAAGTTCTTCCTCAACTATGTGACGAAGTACGGTTTCAAAGCCTTCGGATGGTATCGCATCATTGTGGGCTTACTCATCTTCGGAATGGCTCTCTGCGGCTATCCGCTCACGATGGCGGATTAGAGAATAGGCCCTTCGGAGCATTTCCCAAAAGTATATTAGCACATTATTATTCCTTATCATATTTCTGCCTTGAACTTCTTCGACGGAAAAATTCTGGCTTTCGACAAGCCTTACAGAGCCACCTCCTTCAGCGAGGTGGGGCATCTTCGCTGGTTGCTGACTAAGCGCATGACGGGACATAAAATCCGGGTGGGTCATGCTGGTACGCTCGATCCCTTAGCCACTGGTACACTCATTATTTGTACCGGTAGAGCCACGCGAATCATCGAGTCGTTGCAAACTCATACCAAAGAATACATTGCTGAGGTGCGTTTGGGGGAAACAACGGCCAGCTACGATCTGGAACATCCCGTGGATCAGACCTATCCCACAGAACACATCACCGAAGCTATGGTGCGCGAAGTGCTGCATAGTCTCGAAGGCGATATTATGCAAATTCCCCCCGCTTATTCCGCTTGTAAAATCAATGGAGATCGCGCTTACCAACTGGCGCGTAATGGCGAGGAAGTGCCTCTGAAAGCCAAGTCCGTCCGTGTGGAAGAAATAGAACTTTTAGAAATGCGCCTGCCCGATTATCTGAAAATCCGCGTTGTTTGTGGGAAAGGCACTTACATCCGTTCTATCGGTCGCGACATCGGCGAACGTCTTGGCAGCGGTGCCCACCTGCTTTCGCTGCGCCGTACTCGTGTGGGCGACATCCGCGCGGAAGATTGCTGGAAGATGGAAGACTTTGAGCGTTGGTTGGAGGGGCAGACTCTCGAAACCGAGCCACCATCTGGCCCAATACCTTCCGAATTTCCTTTCCTTACGCCTGCCAACTGTCTGGGCGAGGAACCCCTCACCACTTTAGGTTAAAAACACACTCACAATAATAGAAACAAAACTCCCATCCGTAACCATGAAGAAGCGGGCAGGAGAAAAACATAAACAGAAAAGATATGAAACTCTCTCAATTCAAGTTCGACCTCCCTCAAGAGCAGATAGCTCCGGATCCGAACCCTCATCGCGACGATTGCCGCATGATGGTGCTTCACCGCAAAACGGGAAAAATTGAGCACAAGCAGTTTGGCGACATTTTGAGCTACTTTCAGCCCCACGACCTTTTTGTTTTCAACGACACAAAGGTGTTTCCCGCCCGCCTCTATGGACGTAAGGAAAAAACAGGAGCCCGCATCGAAGTGTTTCTGCTTCGCGAATTGAACCATGAGCAACACTTCTGGGACGTGCTTGTAGACCCAGCGCGCAAAATCCGTATTGGCAACAAACTCTATTTTGGCGAAGCGGAGGACATCGTGGCCGAAGTTATCGACAACACTACCAGCCGCGGCCGTACACTCCGTTTCCTCTACGAGGGGGAGCATGAAGATTTCAAGCGTTCCCTCTACGCTCTCGGCGAAGCTCCCATCCCTCGTTTCACCGGACACGTTAGCACCCCCGAGAATCGAGAGTCAGACATTGAAAACTTCCAGTGCATCTTTGCTCGTCATGAGGGCGCGGTGACTGCACCTACTGCTGGTATGCACTTCTCCAAAATTCTGATGAAGAAGATGGAGATACAAGATATTAACACGGCTTTCCTCACGCTCCATTGCGGACTTGGCAATTTCCGTTCTACAGACGTTGAAGATCTGACCAAACACAAGATGGAAAGCGAAGAGATGATAGTGGGCGCGGAATGCTGCGCCGCTGTCAACAAAGCTAAGGACGAAGGTCGCCGCATCCTGGCTGTCGGTACAACGGTACAACGCGCTTTGGAAGTATGTGTGGGTCCAGACCGCCGCATCCGCGAGTTTGAGGGACATACCAATAAGTTTATCTTCCCACCTTATGATTTCCTTGTGGCCGACTCTATGGTTGTCAATTTCCACTTGCCCGAATCCACAATGGTCATGCTAACTACGGCGTTCGGTGGCTACGAACAAACGATGACAGCCTATGAGGAAGCTATCAAAGAAGGCTACATGTTCGGTCCTTTCGGCGATGCAATGCTGATTGTAGACTAAGAGCAGAGCACCGCGTAAGACATCCACGAGGCTATGAGTACTGTCTATATAGGTCTGGGTTCTAATCTCGGCAACCGTCGGGAGAACTTGGAGCGCGCTGTGACACTCTTAGAGCAGCGGGTGGGCACATTGCTGCGCCTTTCTGCTTTTTGGGAAACTGCTCCTGTAGGCTTTGAATCAGAACATCAGTTCCTCAACGCCGCAGCTGCGTTCTGTACCTCACTCTCTCCCATTGAGTTGTTGCCACTTACGCAACAAATTGAGCGCGAGATGGGACGGACGCAGAAGAGCCTCAAAGGTGTGTATCACGACCGCACTATCGACATCGACCTCCTTTGTTCTGATGGCGAATCCGTGAATACGGCGGAGCTGCAACTTCCTCATCCTCATCTCTCCGAGCGGCGTTTTGTTTTAGAACCTTTGGCAGAAATTGCTCCCGAACTTTGGATTGACGGACAGGGTTATGTATCGGACTTGCTCGATAAGCTAAACGGTCACAACATCCGTCCACTCACGCCTGCCGATAAAGTCCTCTTCGAACAGTTCAATGCCTTGTTTCCCCAACTATCGAAACAAGTGCGCCCCCTCACTGCCGAAGAAATCATAGCTCTTTTGCAACGACCCGACACATGGGTTTATGTAGCCTTTGCTCCCGATGGGAGACTCGTTGGAACTATCACGCTCTGCTTAGCCGCATCCCCCACAGGCACAAAAGGCTGGGCGGAGGATTTGGTAGTAGACACATCCGTACGTGGAGCAGGATTTGGCAAAGCTCTCATCCTGCGCTCTGCTCGTGAAGCCTTTCGTCATGGCGCGGACTCTGTCAATTTCACCTCGCGTCCTTCGCGCATGGCGGCAAATAATCTCTACGTTAGTTTGGGTTTCGAACAGCGCGAAACAAATGTGTATCGTTGCAAGCAATATGATAGTCTGAAGCTGCACTAAATCCCTCCCTATGCCTCACACCTCCAAGCAAAGCACGCTTTTCATAAAGAATATGGTCTGCCGCCGCTGCATCATGGCTGTCGAAAACATCTTGCAGCGCAACGCCATTGAGGTGCAGTCCGTCAGCTTGGGTGAAGTGGTGCTTTCCGCCCCCATCTCACCTGAGATGCGAGAGAAACTGAGTGCAGAACTTGAGGCGGTGGGTTTTGAACTTATCGGCGACCGCCGTTCGCAGCTCATCGAGAGCATCAAGCGGGAAACGATAATCTACGCTCGAGCAGAAAGCGGTCTTTCCCATCTTCGGCTCTCCGATTTTCTGCAAGAACGCCTACATCTCGACTATCATTACCTCTCCGATCTCTTTTCTGCTGTAGAAGGGCAAACGCTGGAGAAATTTTTCATTGCCCATCGCATCGAACGCGTCAAGGAACTTCTTGTCTACAACGAACTCCCGCTTTCCGACATTGCGGTGCGCCTGGGCTATTCCTCTACAGCTTATTTGAGCACACAGTTCAAGAAACAAACAGGACTCACGCCCACGCGTTTCAAGCAACTCACATCGCAGCGCCGCCGTGCACTCGATGAGCTTTAGGCCTCTTTTCTCAATCCTTATCATGTTATGAAGAATCTTCTCTATAAGTTTGGTTTTGGTTGCGTATGGCTTTTTTCATGCCTACCTTTAGGGCTGCTCTACGTTCTCTCCGACCTCTTATTTTTTCTCGTTCGCTATGTGGTGCGCTACCGCCTTGCTGTGGTGCGCCGCAATGTTGCACGCTCCTTTCCTGAGAAGACGCCAGCGGAGAGAAACCGCCTCATCAATGGTTTCTACCATTATTTCTGCGACTACATTTTTGAAACGCTCAAGCTCTATTCCATGTCTGTGAGCGAGATACGCCGGCGCATGGTTTTCACCAATATCCCCGAGGTGGAAGCCCTCCTCCGCGACCACGACTTTGTCTTCATTTATCTCGGCCATTATGGCAACTGGGAATGGGTTTCTTCCCTCGGTGTCTGGTTTAGTGAGGGCATTTATCCGTGCCAACTTTACAAACCCATCCGTAATCACTTCCTCGACGAACTCTTTCTGAAGCTTCGCCGCCATTTCCGTTCTCACAACATTGATAAGAACCTCGTTCTGCGCGAGATTCTTCGCCTCAAGTCGGAAGGGAAAAAGGTGGTTTGTGGCTTTATCTCTGATCAGAGTCCCAAGCCCGTCGACATCCATGAATGGGTAGATTTTCTCCATCAGGACACCCCTTGCTTCACAGGTGCGGAGCGAATTGGCAAAAAACTCAACGCCGCTTTCGTCTACCTTGATGTAGAGCGGAAAAGTCGCGGCCACTATGAAGCTACCTTTGAGCTGATGAGCAACACCCCTCGCGAAATTCCCGATTGGCAGCTCACGGCCGATTTCATGCAACGCTTAGAAACCACCATTCGCCGCCAACCCGAAATTTGGCTTTGGAGCCACAAGCGTTGGAAGCACCAACGCTCATAAATCATACATTTGGACAGCATAGAGATAAGAAAATCAATTATTTCGCCGTATTTTTCTTGTTGCTCCAATAATTTTATCTAACTTTGCACCCGCTTTCCTCGGAGAGCACATTTATAATATCATTTAATTTCATTACAAACTATGTACTTAGATTCTGCTAAGAAACAAGAGATCTTTGGCAAGTACGGAAAGTCTAACTCTGATACTGGTTCCTGCGAGAGCCAGATTGCATTGTTTTCATACCGTATTGCCCACTTGACGGAACATGTGAAGGCCAACCGTAAAGATCATAGTACTGAACGTGCCCTCGTTATGTTGGTTGGTAAGCGTCGCCGCCTCCTCAATTATTTGAAGGATCGCGACATTGAGCGCTACCGTGCCATCATCAAGGCTCTCGGTCTTCGCAAGTAATTCCGATTTCTTGCACAAAAGCTTCGAAACGTCACTCCTTGCGAGCGGCGTTTCTTTTTTTTATCCTATTGTTCAACGCGATATGGAAAATTCTCAACTCATTGAGGCTCTTCGCCTCTGTCCTTTGTTCAAAGGCTTCTCCAGCCAGGAAATGGCGGAACTCCTTTCTCAGATTCATTACAAGCTGGTGGACTATTCACCGAAAGATATTTACGTTCTGGCTGGTATGCCTTGTCGCCATGCCGATATCGTTGTCAGCGGACAGATGACAGCCCGCATGGTAGGACTTTCGGGAAAGTTTGTTGAAGTGGACCATCGAGGACCAGGTAGTTTGATGGCTCCTGCTCTTATCTTTGTGCCAGATAGTCAGATGCCCGTGAGTGTGGAGACCGAAGAACCTACGCGCATTTTCCGTATGACACCTGCCGAACTCAAACGTCTCATCGACAGCAACGAGCGTATCCGCACTAATTTCATTCTCGTTCTGTCACAAATCAATTATTTCCTTACTCAGAAGATGCGCGTGCTGGCACTTTTCAGCGTGCGCGAAAAAGTGGTTTCTTTGCTCAAGCAGATTGCCAGCAAACAGCAGTCGGAGGTCATCACGCTCACGCGCTCTCGTCAGCAGATTGCCGACTCCTTTGGCATACAGAAGTTCTCCCTCCTCCGCGTCTTAGCCACGCTCGAAGAGGAAGGAGCCATCCGCGTAGAAGGAAAAACCATCCGCATCGTGGATCGCAGCAAACTCTGATTTGTCCGTCTCTTAGGTGGCTCATCGGCCGTAAGCTGGTGAGCCATCACCTTATCTCAGTACTAAAAAAACTAAAATTCTACACGCAGATAACATTTGTTACCATTGCCCGGATGAGGGTTTCATATTTTTGCGGCCATTAACGCATAACTATTTAAATTATTCTGAAGTATGGAACCCCAAATGTTTTGTTATCAGTGTCAAGAAACCGTGAAAGGTACAGGCTGTACGCTTCGCGGCGTGTGTGGTAAACTCCCACAGACCTCTACTTATATGGACCTCCTCATTGCCGTTGCTCGCGGCGTGGGCTCTGTTGATCATTTGCTCCGCACTGCTGGCGTAGCCACTGAGCAGGCCGTGGGCGATTTCATCGTCGACGCGCTTTTTGCCACTATCAGCTGTGCCAATTTCGATGATGAAAGTATCATGGCAAAGGTCGATACAGGCCTTCTCCTCAAGCAACAACTCATCGCCTTGGCTGAACAAAACGGCGTGGAACTTCCCAACTGGGCTGAAGTTACATGGACTGGCAGTCGCGAGGACTATTATGCTGAGGGACTCCGTCAGACCATTCTGCGCATACCCAATGAGGATATCCGTTCTATGAAGGAAATCGTAGTGCTCGGCCTCAAAGGAATAGCAGCCTATTATGAACACGCTTCCCGCTTGGGACATCGCGACGATAGCCTTATCGCATTTATGAGCGAAGCTCTTTACGACATCACCAACCCCGATGCCACGGCCGATGCGCTCTATACGCTCGTGCTTCGCGTGGGCGAATATGGCGTTCCTGCTATGGCGTTGCTCGACAAGGCCAACACCGCTGCGTATGGTAATCCCGAAATCTCTCGCGTCAATATCGGAGTGGGCAATCGTCCTGGTATTCTCATCACGGGACATGACCTGCGCGACCTCAAAGAACTCCTCGAGCAAACTGAAGGTACGGGCATAGATGTCTATACCCATGGCGAAATGCTCCCAGGCAATTACTATCCAGAACTCAAGAAATATAAGCACCTCGTGGGTAATTATGGCAACGCATGGTGGCGTCAAAAAGAAGAATTCAGTACGTTCAATGGCCCGATAGTATTTACTACCAACTGCATTGTACCGCCACTGCCCAACGCCAATTATAAGGATCGTGTTTTCACTACCAATTCCACCGGTTATCCTGGTTGGAAACACATCTTGCCCGATGCTAACGGCCACAAGGACTTCTCCGAGGTTATCGAGATGGCCAAGCAGTGTCAAGCACCTACGGAAATCGAGCACGGTGAGATTGTAGGTGGTTTTGCCCACGCCCAAGTGTTCGCCTTGGCCGATAAAATCGTGGAAGCCGTCAAGAGTGGTGCCATCCGCAAATTCTTTGTGATGAGCGGTTGCGACGGACGTATGAAAAACCGCAACTACTACACCGAATTTGCCGAAGCACTCCCCAAAGATTGCGTGATTCTCACCAGCGGCTGTGCCAAGTATAAATACAACAAGCTCAACCTTGGCGATATCAATGGCATTCCTCGCGTGCTCGATGCAGGGCAGTGTAACGACTCCTACTCTTGGGCACTGGTAGCTCTCAAACTGAAAGAGATTTTTGGAGCGGCCGACATCAACGACCTCCCCATTGTGTTCAACATCGCTTGGTATGAGCAGAAAGCTGTCATCGTGTTGCTCTCGCTTCTCTACCTCGGAGTGCGCAACATCCATGTAGGTCCAACGCTCCCCGCCTTCATGTCGGAGAATGTGCGTAAGATTCTCATCGAGAAGTTTGGTTTGGGTACCATCTCTACCGTCGATGAAGATCTCCAGAAGTTCTTAGCCTGATTTCTCTCTCCTTTCTGCTAATCTTGATGAAGGTTAGCAGAAAGGACTTTCTGATTCGTGCCCATTCGCCTTTTTCGCGAATATTCGTGGGCTAAAAATATCAACGAAATTCTTACTTTTTCTCTTCCGAGAATGCCTCAAAATCCATCGCGCTATCTTCTGATGAGATAGGCGAAGCCTCTCGCGCATCGCTACAATAAAGCTGTCGGCCGACGGGCTTATTGTGTCGGTTGGCGCAATAAGGAAGTTGGCGGACGTCCTTATTGTACGGACGAAGAGGATGAAGCTAAAAATCTCCATTTTTGTTGGAAATCTCAGTTTTTTAGGACTTTTGAAGTATAGAACTGAGCTGTCATTGTGAAAAAGGGAGAAGCATCCCAGTAGAATCCGCGCGCGAATGACTAAAAGGCGCATTTTCTCGCGCAAAAAGAAAACCGCTCGATGTCAAGTAATCGGGCGGTTTTTCATGCCTATTTGGTGCATCGTTTTCTCCCTCTCGCTCTTTATCGTCTCCTACCCACAACGGGGGATACTGAATGCACCAATAATAAAGAATGGTTTTGCTATCCCACAAATTGCAATTTGCAAGTATCATTTATAGCGAGCACACTACCGCAAAAGGGTTAAAATGAATCAGAACATAGGAATGATAAGCTTTATTCCAGATAAAAATAGCACAAAAGGTCCTATTAATGTGTAATTTTGCAGTGCCCTTGGAAGCGCTCTACCTTGTGTCGGATACATTTGTGACCGAGCCATGCAGCGGCATGACACTTGTTTAGAGAGCTGGGCAAAAGCGAAAACATATTACATAACCCATAACGACAACAATTATGAGAAATGAATGGAGAGGTTTTGCTGAAGGCCAATGGACTTCAGAAGTAGACCTAAGAGACTTTATCCAGAAAAACTACACTCCCTATAACGGTGCAGAGGACTTCCTTGCTGGCCCAACAGAGGCTACCGATAAGCTTTGGGGTATGCTCAAGGATCTGCAAAAGCAGGAGCGCGCTAAAGACGGTGTGCTCGACATGGAAACCGAGGTGGTTTCTTCTCTCACGGCCTATCCCCCTTCTTACATTGGCGAAGGCACGAAGGAACTGGAGAAAGTTGTGGGCTTGCAAACCGACAAGCCGCTCAAGCGTGCTTTCATGCCTTACGGTGGTATCAAAATGGCCGAGCAGGCTTGCACCACTTACGGCTATCAGCCTTCTCAACAACTCCACGATATTTTCACCAAATATGTGAAGACACATAACGATGGCGTGTTTGATGCTTACACCACGGAGATGCGCCGCGTTCGCCACAATCATATTCTTACGGGTCTGCCTGACTCTTATGGTCGTGGCCGCATCGTGGGCGACTACCGCCGCGTGGCTCTCTATGGTATCGACTTCCTGGTGGCTGAAAAAAGAGCCGACTTGGAAAACATGGGCGACCGCGATATGATTGACGAAGTGGTGCGTCTGCGCGAGGAAGTATCTATGCAGATTCGCGCCCTCAATGGTCTCAAGGAAATGGCCGCTGAGTATGGTTTCGACATCTCCCGCCCCGCTGCTAACGGCCGCGAGGCAGTGCAGTGGCTCTATTTTGGCTATCTCGGTGCCATCAAGACGCAGAACGGTGCTGCTATGTCAGTGGGCCGTATCTCTACGTTCCTCGACATCTACTTTGAGCGCGACTTCAAGGAAGGCACGCTGACAGAGTCCGACGCCCAGGAGCTCATCGACCACCTTGTAATGAAGTTCCGCATGGTGAAGTTCGCCCGCATTCCTTCCTACAACCAGCTCTTCAGTGGCGACCCCGTTTGGGCTACGCTTGAGGTAGCAGGTATGGGCATGGACGGCCGCTCCATGGTGACGAAGAATGACTTCCGTTTCCTCCACACGCTGGAGAATATGGGGCCTTCTCCCGAGCCCAACCTCACTGTGCTCTATTCTTCACGCCTGCCGCAGGGCTTCAAGCACTATGCTGCTAAGATTTCTGTAGTAACCAGCTCTATCCAGTATGAGAACGACGATGTGATGCGTCCTGTTTGGGGCGACGACTACAGCATCTGCTGCTGCGTCAGTGCCACTCAAACTGGTAAGGAAATGCAGTTCTTCGGTGCGCGTGCCAACTTGGCTAAGTGTCTTCTCTATGCTATCAACGGCGGTGTAGACACTAAGAGCCGCGAGCAGTGCGGTCCAGCTTACCGCCCCATCACGAGCGACGTGATTACCTACGAAGAGTTCATGCCTCGCTTTGAAGATATGATGGAATGGTTGGCAGGTGTTTATGTGAAGACGCTGAACCTCATCCATTACATGCACGATAAGTATTTCTACGAGGCTGCTGAGATGGCGCTCATCGATACCAACGTGCGCCGAACCTTCGCAACGGGTATCGCTGGCTTTAGCCACGTAGTCGATTCTATCTGTGCTATCAAATATGCCAAGGTAACGGCTGTCCGCGATGAGGAAGGCTTCGCTATCGAATATAAGACCG
Organism: Alloprevotella sp.; assembly: GCF_057240785.1. Lineage (NCBI taxonomy): Bacteria > Pseudomonadati > Bacteroidota > Bacteroidia > Bacteroidales > Prevotellaceae > Alloprevotella > Alloprevotella sp. The sequence goes on from NZ_DBHHRH010000015.1 coordinate 119,193, forward strand.
AGGGCGACTATCCCCGCTATGGCAACGACGACGAACGTGCTGACGAAATCGCTGTTTGGTTGCTCAAGACATTCATGAAGAAGATTCGCAAATTCCATACTTACCGCAACTCAGAGGCTACAACGAGTATCCTGACCATTACTTCTAACGTGGTTTATGGTAAATATACTGGTGCAATGCCTGATGGTCGCGCTGCTGGCACGCCGTTGGCTCCAGGTGCTAACCCCTCTTACGGTGCAGAAAAGAATGGTTTGCTCGCTTCTCTCAACTCTGTCGCAAAACTGCCTTATGAGTATGCCCTCGATGGTATTTCTAACACGCAGACCATCAATCCGGGTGCACTGGGACAGAATGATGAGGAACGCTCCAACACGCTGGTTGGCGTAATGGATGGTTATTTCGACCGCGGTGCGCACCACCTCAACGTGAATGTCTTTGGTGTCGACAAACTGCGCGATGCTATGGAGCATCCCGAGAAGGAAGAATATGCCAACTTCACCATCCGTGTGAGCGGATATGCAGTGAAGTTCATCGACCTCACTCGCGAGCAGCAGCTCGACGTTATTGCGCGCCACGCACACGAGAATTTGTAAACTAACAGAACAGGGAAAGTCCCTTCCATCTCCCTCATGAGAGGGAGTGTCCAGAACCTCTTGTTTGAGCCTCCAACTGATCGGATAGATCGGATGAGTTCGAAACAAAACTGGGCATTCCTCTCGATATGAGAGAGGTGGAGGGGGCTTGGCTTTATCATTATATGACAGGTCACATTCATTCTACGGAATCTTTCGGTTCGGTTGACGGACCAGGCATCCGTTTCATCATTTTCTTTCAAGGTTGCGGTATGCGCTGCCGCTATTGCCAGAATCCCGACACGTGGGAAGTTGGGCAGGGGCAGGAGATGACAGCCGAAGAGCTTCTCTCCAAAGCCGAACGCTATCGCTCCTATTGGGGAAAAGAGGGTGGCATCACCGTGAGCGGTGGAGAACCGCTGCTCCAAATCGACTTCCTGACGGAGCTTTTCCAAAAGGCCAAGGAGCGCGGCATACACACCTGTATCGACACCTGCGGACAACCTTTCACTCGGCGAGAGCCTTTTTTTAGCAAATTCCAGAAGCTGATGGACTACACGGACTTGCTCCTGCTCGACATCAAGCATATCAATTCGCTGGAGCATCAGAAACTCACGCACCATCCCAATGAGAACATCTTGGATTGTGCGCGCTATCTCTCCGAGATTGGAAAACCCATCTGGGTGCGTCATGTCCTTGTGCCGGGTATTACTGACAACGACGATTACCTCACGGAGCTTCGCCACTTCCTGCGCCCGCTACAAAACATCCAGCGCATCGATGTGTTGCCCTATCATTCGCTGGGACTTTTCAAATGGAAGCAACGCAACATTCCCTACACCCTCGAGGGCGTACCATCGCCCACGGCAGAGCGCGTAGCAAATGCACGCCGCATCTTGACGGAAGATTGATAAGAAAGTATAAAACTGTTCGCCACATAGCCGAACAGCTCATTTTCCCTATCCGCAACACCTCTCAAACAGGTGTTGCGGATTTTTACAGCTTCAGAATCTCCATTTTCCCATACTCTCCGTACAGTAGAACCCACTAAAAGTATGATTACCTCTTGAAAAAATCATTCAGTGAAGCTTCAATAACGGTTTTTATAAAGTTGTCGCTTAAAAAGCGTTGTTAAGCGACAACTACTTATAAACTTGCAACGAAATTGTTAAAGTAGATTGACACTACCCTCAAATATAACTATCCCCATGAACAGTTCGTTCGTGGGGATAGTTATAGTATAATAACCTCTCATAAAGGTGCTGTTGCACTATGTTCTCTTGGGGAAAGACGGTTACTTTCCGGTGAGGATTTTCTGAATGTCGTTGAGCTTGTTGAGGGCTTCAATGGGCGTGAGGTTGTTCACGTCGATGCCCAGGAGCTCATCGCGGATTTGTTTGAGTATAGGGTCATCGAGTTGGAAGAAGCTAAGCTGGACGTTCTTTTTCCCTTCCGCCGTTGTGAGCTGTTCCATTCGTGGGTGTTCGCCGTTGCGCGCATTGTTAGCCTCCAAATCCGCCAGGATTTGTTCGGCGCGTTTCACGATGTTTCCCGGCATTCCTGCAATGCGAGCCACGTGGATACCGAAGGAGTGTTCCGAACCACCGCGCATCAGTTTGCGCAGAAAAACAACCCTATTGTTCACCTCCTTCACACTGACATTCCAATTCTTTATGCGGGAGAAAAGTTTCTCCATCTCGTTGAGCTCATGATAATGTGTGGCGAAGAGCGTGCGCGCATTGCCGCGCGGGTTTTCGTGTAGATACTCCACGATGGCCCACGCAATGCTGATGCCGTCGTAAGTAGATGTGCCGCGTCCCAATTCGTCGAATAGAACCAGTGAGCGAGGCGTGAGGTTGTTCATGATATTGGCCGCTTCGCTCATCTCCACCATGAAAGTGGACTCGCCCATAGAGATGTTGTCCGAAGCTCCTACGCGGGTGAAGATTTTATCAACGATACCGATGTGTGCACTTTCGGCCGGTACAAACGAGCCTATCTGCGCCAGCAACGCGATAAGGGCGGTTTGGCGCAGCAAAGCACTCTTACCCGCCATGTTAGGGCCGGTGATGATGATGATTTGTTGCTCCTTGTCGTCCAAGCTCACGTCGTTAGGCACATACTCTTCGCCCGGCGGCATCAAGGTTTCGATGACCGGATGGCGGCCTTGGCGAATGTCCAGCTGCATGCTGTCGTCCACCACGGGGCGCACGTAGCGATTTGTGCGGCTCACTTCTGCCAGCGAGAAGAGGCAATCGAGCGTGGCAATCTGAAGCGCGTTGCGCTGCAATAAGGCGATGAACTGATTGGCCGTGCTGACCAATTCGTTGTAGAGCTTTGTTTCGAGCGACAATATGCGGTCCTCCGCGCCCAATATCTTCTCTTCGTATTCCTTCAGTTCCTGCGTGATGTAGCGTTCGGCCTGCACGAGCGTTTGCTTACGAATCCATTCGGCCGGCACTTGCTGCTTGTAAGTGTTACGCACTTCTATGTAGTAGCCAAAGACATTGTTGAAACCAATCTTGAGCGACGGAATGCCCGTAGCCTCGCTTTCTCGCTCCTGAATGTGTTGCAGATAGCTTTTCCCACTGGTCGAGATGCTCCGCAGTTCGTCCAGTTCGTTGCAAACGCCCGCGGCGATGACGCCTCCTTTGTTGACGAGCGCAGGAGGGTCGGGGAGGAGGTCGTGAAGGATGCGGTCGTGCAGTTCTTTGCACGCATCCATCTTCAAACCTATCTCCTGCATCTGCTTGTTGGAAGCATGGATACACGCCTCCCGCAACAGGCCGACGCTCTCAAGCGCCATGCGCAGTTGCTGCATCTCGCGCGGCGTTACGCGCCCCACAGCAATTTTTGAGACGATACGTTCCAAATCGCCAATCTTACCCAGTTCGTCCTGACAGAGTTCGCGAAATTCGGGTTCTTTGAAGAAGTATTCCACCCCGTCCTGCCGTTGCTGAATATCCTTAACGCTCCGCAGCGGAAAGAGGAGCCAGCGGTGGAGCGAGCGCGCCCCCATGGGCGTGAGTGTGCGGTCGACGACGTCCAAGAGGCTCTTGCCATCGTCGAACATAGGGTGGATCAGCTCCAAGTTGCGCACGGTGAAGCGGTCGAGGCGCACATAATGGTCTTCCTCAATGCGCGTTAGGCGCGTGATATGTCCGGTTTGCGTGTGCTGGGTTTGTTCGAGGTAGCACATAATTGCGCCCGCTGCCACAACGGCAGCTTTGAGATGGTCGACCCCGAAACCTTTGAGATTCTTTATCTGAAAATGGCGCGTGAGCTTCTCTTTGGCTGTTTCTTCCGTAAACGCCCAATCGTCGAGCTCAAAGACATAGTATTTAGTGCCGAAGAGTTCCTGTACGCGCTGTTTCTGTCCGCGCACCACGAGTACCTCCTTCGGTGAGAAATTAGACAAAAGTTTGTCGGCATATTCGGGCGTGCCCTCTGCCACTAAGAATTCACCCGTAGAAATATCGAGCAATGCGATACCAATACTGGATTTTCCGAAATGTACCGCAGCCAGGAAGTTGTTCTCCCGACTGTTGAGCGCGGAGTCGCCCAAAACCACGCCCGGCGTAACCAGTTCGGTGATTCCGCGCTTCACGAGTTTCTTCGTGAGCTTCGGGTCTTCCAACTGGTCGCAGATAGCCACACGCTTCCCCGCTCTGACGAGTCGCGGCAAATAGGTGTCGAGCGCATGGTGCGGGAAGCCCGCCATCTCTGTTTGTCCTGTTCGTCCCTTGTTGCTGCGATGGGTGAGCGTAATACCGAGAATGCGTGCCGCCGTCACAGCATCTTCCATGTATGTTTCATAGAAGTCGCCACAGCGAAAGAGCAAAACTGCATCTGGATGCTTAGCTTTCAGATCGTAGAATTGCTTCATCATCGGAGTTACTTCTTCTTTTGCCATATTTCAGAGGGTTGTATGATAGGACAAAGGTAGTAATTTCGGAAGAAATGGGGAAATGTGAGAAAAGAAGGAAGAGGCCCCCTCTTTTTCAAGAGAGAGCCTCTTTCCTCATATTTTAGGCAAGAGAGAACTCGGTTGCCACTTATTTTGAAAAGATTCATTCGGGTTTTCAGATAAGCGGACTGGTCAGAGAATCCTCTTGATAGTTCTTTTCCTTACGCCCATTTGAGGCGCAGACTGTTGCTGACGACAGATACAGAGCTGAGTGCCATGGCGGCAGCAGCAAACATGGGCGGCAGAGCAAAGCCACAGATGGGGATGAGTACGCCAGCGGCGATGGGAATCAGCGTGACATTGTAGCAGAAAGCCCAAAAGAGGTTTTCGCGAATGATGCGCGTGGTTTTGCGGCTCAGGCGGATGGCTTCCGCAATGCGTGTGAGGTCGGACTGAATGATGGTCATCTGTGCAATATCCATCGCCACATCCGCCCCTTTTCCCATGGCGATGCTGAGGTCGGCTTGTGCCAGTGCAGCACTGTCGTTGATGCCGTCGCCTGCCATCGCCGTGTGGTGTCCAGAGTTTTGGAGCTGCTTCACATAGTCAGCTTTATCCTTCGGGAGGACGCCGCCGCGGAAATGGGTGATGCCCAACGTTTGCGCCATGGCAGCCGTGGCTTTCTCACTGTCGCCCGAGAGTAGGTGTACTTCAATGCCCATTTGTTCCAGCTCTTTGAGTGCGGTGCGGGAGGTAGGTTTCACGCGGTCGGCAATGTGGAGCGTGGCGAGTAGGGCGTTGGGCGTGAAGAAGTAGATGGTGGTCAACGCCTCGTTCTCTGTTTTTTTCTCCAATTGAGTTGCCAAATGGGGAACTTGTTCTTTCAGCAAGCGTTCGCTACCTACAAAATAAGTAGTGCCATTGTGTGAACCGCTCACACCGCGCCCCGTCAGGCTTTGGAAGTTCGTGATTTCCACCGCTTCCGCATCTGCGAGGGAGGTGGTGAGAGCTTGTGCCAGCGGATGTTCCGAGCGGTTTTCGAGCGACAGGAGGATGCTGCGCTGTTCGGGCGTGAGAGCGGTGAGCGGCTCAGAGAGCGTGGGGCGTCCCTCCGTGATCGTGCCGGTTTTGTCGAGCACAATGGTGTCGATGTGCTTCGCCGTCTCCAAACTCTCCGCATCTTTGATGAGTATGCCTTTCTCCGCTGCTCGTCCGATACCCACCATGAGTGCCGTGGGCGTGGCAAGTCCCAGCGCACAAGGGCAGGCGATGACCAGCACGGTGACGGTGGAGAGCAAAGCCCGCGTGAGATTGCCGCCAGGCTCGTTGCCGAAGAGGAACCAAAGCAAGCCGGAGAGCAACGCCAGCGCGATGATGGTGGGCACGAAGATAGCCGCCACTTTGTCCACTATGTTTTGAATCGGAGCTTTTGAGTTTTGCGCTTCGCGTACCATCTCGATGATGCGCGCCAGCATCGTTTGTGCGCCCACTTTTTCGGCGCGGAAAGAGAACGAGCCTTTCTGATTGAGCGTGCCTTCAAACACCTTGTTTCCTTGTTCTTTGAGTACGGGGACGGGTTCGCCGCTTAGCAGGCTCTCATCAACATACGAACTACCCTCAACGACCGTTCCGTCGACGGGTATCTTCTCGCCAGGACGAACGAGCAAGAGGTCGCCACACACTACTTTGCTGATTTCTATCTCCTCCTGTCGTCCCTCACGCAGGATGGTCGTCGTCTTCGGGCGCAATCCCATGAGTTTTTTCAGGGAGGTGGCCGTGTTGGCCTTTGCGCGCGCCTCGAGCAAGCGACCTATGAGGATGAACGTGATGATGCCACAAGAGGAGTCGAAATAGAGATGGGCATCCTTGCCCAACACCTGTGGGAAGAAGAGGTTGAAAACGCTAAACAGATAGGCGATGCCTGTGGATAGTGCAACGAGCGTGTCCATGTTGGAGGTGCGCTGCTGGAGTTGCTTCCACGCGTTAATGTAGAACTGCCTACCGGCGAAGAACACCACCACAGTGGCGAGCAGCCAGAGCGGGTAGCCCAAGCGCGGGTTACTCTCCACGAAGAAGATATTGATGATTGTCACCACTGTCGTAAGGAGAACGGCCATGATGGTGCGGCGTTTGGCTTGCAGGAAGTTCTGCGCACGCATTTCCTCAATGTTCTCTGTCACATTGTTCTCCGCACCGGCTTGTTGCTGAAGAACAACAAGTTTGTAACCAGCTTTCTCCACCGCTTCGGCCATTTCGTTGGGCGTTACGCGGGCGGGGTCGTAAGTCACTTGTGCTTCCAAACTGGCAAAGTTGCACACTGCATTCTCCACACCCTCCATATTTTTGAGGGCGCGTTCGGTGTGCATGGCGCAGTTTGCACACATCAGTCCTTCTACAGGGAATGTTTCAGTTTTTATCATCTGTGAGTTTTATATTTTCTATGGAGCAAAGAAACGGCTCTATCAGTTAGAGCCGTGTTTGCGATAAATGCAGAGAACGCTTTCTTCAATGTTCTCTACCGTTTGTCTTTAGTAGCGATTTATTGCTACTTTATCACGAGTTTGTAGCCCTCTTTCTCCACCGCTTCGGCCATTTCGTTGGGCGTTACACGGGCAGGATCGTAAGTCACTTGTGCTTCCAATTTTTCAAAGTTGCACACTGCATTCTCCACACCTTCCACATTTTTGAGAGCGTTTTCGGTGTGCTTGGCGCAATTTGCGCACATCAGTCCTTCTACAGGAAATGTTTCAGTTTTCATTGTTTATACGTTTTATATTTTCTACGGTGCAAAGATACTGATAACTTATAAAGTCCTGTTTACAATAAACGCAGAGGAAGTTTTGAAATTCGCAGGAGGAGAGAGGATAGAGCCCCCTCCATCTCCCCCATGAGGGGGAGTGCTCAGCTTTGATTCTCGGACGAGTCCGACCAGTCCGATTTGTCCGACCAGTCTGACTTGTCCGACACCCCATGCTGATTCGTGCTCATTCGCCTCTTTCGCGACCATTCGTGGGCTAAAACAAGTAAAGAAGATTCTTACTTTCCCCTCCCACGAATGCCACAAAATTGCGCACGAAAGGGCGAGAGCGATAAGCATCTCCTTCCTGCGCGTGGATTTCCTTATTGCGTCAGCTCGCACAATAAGGATGTTAGCTGACAGAATAAGGAAGCTGGCTGATACAATAAGGAGGCTGACGAGTAGGAATAGGGCATAAAATGAGCGGAAAAGGGCGGGAAAAGAGCAGAGAGAGGAAGAAAAGAACAGATGGGCGGAAGTTTGGAACAAACAAAGGGAGGCAATGTGGGAGATGAGGCCGCTGAAGCAGATGTTTTGCGCGTTTTCAGACAACAAGGCATCGTCAAAAAAAGTGACTGCTACTCGCTCCTTTCGGAATGAGTAGCAGTCGGGGAAATATAGTTGGATGTCGCGGAAGGAGCTTAGTCCTCGTTGGCACTCCAGTCGGAAGCTTTCCAGCCTTGTGGGCGTGATTCGAATACTACGCCGCTCTGGCCAGGCTGTGAGGGATAGCCTGTAGAACCTGCACTCGTGTTCATCAGGTTCTGGCTTTCGAGATCGATTACTCGAAGTGATGGTCGTTGATATTTGGTTTGCATAGTTGCTAATGTTTTAGAGAATTACCTTTTTACCATTGATGATGTAAGTCTGGCCCTTCTGAGTGGTCAGTACGCGGCGACCTTGGAGGTCGAAGACTTGGCCTTTCTCAACGCTCATTGTTCCGTTGTCGAGGGTGATAATGCCCGTGACTGTTCCGTTGATGCTGATGGCGAAGCTGCGCGCACCTGCTGCGGTGTTTGCTACGCTGAATGCTGTGCGATAGCGGTTGAGCGTACCGGTGGTGGCTTTTACGAACTGGCCGTTGCTGTAGCCGTAGTAAGTATTAGTAGCATCCGATGCCAGCACTTTGGTCTCGCCGTAGTTACCTTCCTGCTCCACACCGACACCCGTATGAGTTTTCACTTCGGTATTAGCATTGGCCACAGCCACCGTTACTGCGCCATTGGCGAAGAGGGCTGCGTTGTTAGCTTCGAAGAGGTAGGGCTTGTTGGCCTCAATGTTGGCGACAGGGGCAAAGTCGAAAGCAGAGCGGTCAGCATTGAAGCCCTTCAGTTCATACACTGTACCGTTGAGCGTGCTTGCTGCTGTTGCCACGGGGAGGGCAAATGTGGTATAACCCGTCGTGGTGAAGTTGCGATCGTAAGAAGCCTTGTCGGCAGAGAACTGCGTGGGTACTTCGATAGCTACGACATCGTTGAGAGCAAACTCAGTGGTGCGGCCGTTGCTGATAAGGTTCTTGCCTGTCAGCGTAGAGGTAGAGGGGAGGTAGTAGAGCGTGTTGTTAGTTGCCACTGCACCCTGCTTCAAATCGTCGGCAGTTACATCAGCTGCCACTGAAGCTCCGCTCATATCAACATAGGTCATGGGTTTATCCACGGTAGTTTCGTTGAGGTGGATGAACTTCGTTGATGCCTTAGATATGTAGCCGCCAAGAGTTTGTTTAGCATAGGCTTCATCACCTTCGGCATTGCTATTCTTTGCTGAATTCTCGTCAACAGTGAATGGAACATAATCGACGTGAATGCTGGAGAACATGGCCACTGCAGGGTTGGTATTGCCCGTTGTGATGATGTCGATGTCGCCTTCAAGGTGCTTATCGGTGGTGCTGATGAGGTTCATCTTCAGCGATACCGGCAGGTGGCCGAGTGCAGAACCGATGGCGCTCTCGTCGTCGGAGGTGAGGCGAATGGTACGAGTAACGTTGATGTTGTTTCCATTAACAGGAACGTTGGCCACATAAATATCGCCGACAAGCATGCTACCAAAACTGAAGTTGGGCAAAGCTACATTATAAGTGCCATTACTGTTCTTCGTCAGTTGGATAGGTGCGTTGGTAAGCGGAGCTACTATCTTGGAAAGACCACTGGCTGATGTTGGGGTGAGCACTACTGAGAGTGAACCAGGATACTGACCTGCTTCAGCAGCCGCTACGGCATCAGTGAAATGCAGCACGTAGGCAACTTCATGGTTGTCAGAGTCCTTTACTTTTAGCGTAATGGTCTTTGCACTGTTGTCATAGAAAGCGTTCTCTGTTGCACTTTCAGCTACCAGCGTGCTGTTTGCAGCTGCCACGCCCTCAACCACGATGCCGCGGTGGTAGGCAATGGGGAGCGTGTAGGTGGTAGTGGCGGGGTTGAATGTCAGGCCGAAATCGGAGAGCGACTGACCGCCTACGCTGATAGAAGCCAGTTTGGGAGCAGCAGAAGCCGTGGCAAACTGAATCGTATAGGTGTGGACATTGGTAGGATTTACCGACACGTCGTTACCTTTCACCGTGATGGTGAGCAAGCCCGTAGTTGCATTGTAGTTTTTCTCGATGCTTGCTCCAACACCGTTAGATGTCAGTGAGAGTTTATTAGGATCGTAAGCCTTAGCTACATTCATAGCCGTTGCCACGCTAACACTTGCGCCATCGTAGGTGACGGAAGCGAGCTGGGAGTTGTAGATATAGGACAAATCGTCAATGAGCATGGCATCGCCTTCTACACCTTGTCCGGGGACAGCACTGGTGGCGAACGAAACCAATGCGTATGCGGGAGTCAATTCCTTATTGGTATATACAAAAGGAATTGTCAGCTCTTGCCAAGAGTTCTGCGCCGTGATGTCTGTCTTAGAGGCAGTGGCCACGAGTTGAGCATTCACATAATTGGGATTGCCCAGCGGATCTTGATAATATCCCTCCGTGTGAAGAACTGTAGTGGCTTTGGCCTTCTTTGTGCTACCAGTAAATTTTACATAAACCCGCATTGCATCGGGTTTTCCTGTGAAGGGCTGCTTGGCAGAATTATCATTAGGATTGGTGTAGTTGAAGTTGCCTTTAAGCTCGGTAATAGCTTTTCCAGCGGCTGTATTTCCAGGGTCGGAAGCAGTAGAGCTTCCCATATTTACACAGCCTGTAGTAAGATTTCCTTGGGCTGTAGCTAGAACAACACCAAAGAATTTAACAGCTCGACTATAAATTTTTGCAGAATATGTACCGCTGTGCGCATCTGTAGACTTCTCTAACTGATTGTAGCCTGCAAAAGATTTCATGCCACCAGTACCCGTCAGAAAAGAGTTCCAATGAAGAGGTTCTTCACCTGTAGTTCCACTGTAGGATACAGACTCCCAATTTTCAAAATCGGAGTTCCCAACCTGGTATACTCCAGTCTGAGCGCTGACCGTTAAGGTGGCAGCGCTCAGAATAGTAAATATCATCTTTCTCATTATAAAGGAAAATTATAGTACGTAAAGAAGAAGCTAAAGCGCGATAAGGCTTTAGCGGATTACCTTTTTACCATTCAGGATAAAGAGGCCTTTGTTGGGGGCTTTCTGAAGGCGACGGCCCTGCAAGTCGTAGATAGCGTTAGCTGCATTCTTTGTAGTAGCCTGCTGAATACCTGTGGCAGTTGCTTCCTTCTTGCCCTTGAACTGTACATAAATGGGCATATCCTCTGAAGCTTTCCAAATCACGTCTACATCAGCGATCAGAGAGTCGCCCTTTATGATGCTGGAAGTTTCGTTGATTTTAGCCGTAGCTACGATTGCTCCGTCCAAGAATGAAAAATTCTTGATGGCGTTTTCTCCAAAGAGAATTGAACCATTGGTCTGCTTCTGAACAGGAATGTTCGGGAGGACGATGTCGCCAAGATTCATGCCCGAGAAACCGAAATTATTGAGCGCGAAGGTAACAGTATTGTTTCCATCGGCAGTAAGGACTACATTGTAGGTTTCTTCTCCAAATTGAAGATCTTCCTTAGAAGTGAGACTGATGGCAAGTTTGCCGGTATAATTGCCCGCTACTTCGTTGGCAACCGTTTGTGCATGGGTTGTACCAGCCATTAAGAAGAGAGCAACGAGCGAGAGTAGAAATTTTTTCATACCTTTTAGTTATTGAACGTTGTTATAAGTTAGTTAAGTTATCAGTTTGAGACAGTTGGCGGCAAAGATAATACTTTCTTTGCGAACTCAAAACGAGCGAATTTCTTCCTACTAAAAAAGATAAGAGAAGCCTAACGTTCCATAGATAGGATAAAGTGCGAAAGAAATTGTCTTGAAGTCGGATGGGAAAATACCGTTCAATCCCCAGTCAAGATTGGCGTTGACATAGAGGTGCTTATAGGCGTGGAAAGAACCTCCCACCTGCAAGCCCCACTGAAACTTGCGCAGATTGTTAGAAAAGTCGTAGGTGGCGTGAGTAACGTTGACATTTTCGCCAAGTTCGTCCGGCGTGCGGATATAACCGTCGTGGACGTAGCCATCAAAGTCGCCGTTGAGCATCAAGCTGAAGTAGGGACCAGCAGAAACCATCCAGCGCGAATTGGGGAAGGTGTAAGTGGCCAACACGGGTACTGTGATGTACGTTGCGCGGTACTTCGTGATGACTGGGCCGTTCCAACCGCCCTCCATGTGGCCTCCGTCGTCCTCGATGATAGCCATGTGGTAGTTTTTTACATTGGCGTTGGTCTTCATGCCTTTTGTCTCGAAGCGCAGTCCGAGAGCCATTCCCCAGCGCGGCGTGAAAGATTTGTAGGCCGTGCCTTCGAGGTAGAGATTGAGTAAGGGGTTGAATGAATTGATTTGGCGGATGGAGCGAGGGATGGGCACTGGCGATGCGCCGCCCATTTCCAATCCTGCGCCCACAGCCACTTGCCAGCCTTTAAGTGCCGCCAAGATAATGTTGCGGTCGTTGCTCGAATCGCGAATAGTATCGCGGCGAGCAGCAGCTGTGAGAGTCTCGGTAGATTCGAGCCATGTAGTGGCATCTGCGGCTTGCGCGCTGACACCCATCATAAGGCTTATGATTGTGATAAGGAATATCTTCATGATTTGTTGGCTTGTGTTGAAAAACAAAATAGGAGGGAGTGGAGAACTCCTTATTTATATGTCACTTTTATATCGTCGACCCAGAGCGTAGAACCCACGGCTCCTTCAAAGTAAGCCCCCTGTCGGCTGCTCGTCATAACCACGCTGATGGCATAACCGTTGCGCTTGAGGCGCGCCGTATCGAAAGTTTTACCATTCATAGGGCGGAACGGCTCTTCAAAGTACGTCCACGTGCTTGGCTCTCCCGGATTTGCAATTCGGGCTATACTTACGATGCGCTCGCTACTGAGAACATTCGCGCCGTTGAGGGACTGGAAATTGTCAGGGTCCACCTCGAAGAGAACAGCATAGATATCGGCGGTGTCTCGGCGGGAGGCGTCGACGGTTTTGTTACGATCCGTAAATTCTGCGCCAGCTTTGTATTTGTACCAGCCAGAGAGCTTCAAGGGTTCGCCTTTGACAATCTGGAGTCCGAAGCGTGTAGCCTCGAGCGGAGCCAGCATAGCTTTGTTGAGGTTGAATGTGCCGATAAATAGGTTGCCTGCAGCGATGGGCATGGGCGGACGTGTCAGCATACCGAAAGTACCTGTGCTCCGCGTTACGAGCTTTGCCGCTAAGCCTTTATGGCCGCCGCTAACGAAAGATGTGGGAAAATCGGTTGGTGAAGCTGCCATTCCCGTTAGGTTGTAGCCCGCATTTCCGCTGCTCCAAATATTGGAATTGACAGAGCCGTCCTCCTGTCGTTGTAGCAACGTCATGTATTGGTGGCGGTTATTATTGTAGGCGAAATCTTCAAAGTCGCACGAATCGAGAGGTTGGGGTACTTCAAAACTTACCACGTAGTCCTTCGTGAAATGTCCGTCGGCCGAGCGAACGCTATAGGTCCGAGGTTCGGAGAAGTCGTGGTACGCTGCCGAGTCGAAAGGCACACGCGCATTGCCGTCCTTATAGAGGAGCGTAGCCCCTGCGGAGATAGTGAATTGCGGGTTTAATGCCTTGACGCGGTTGTCTTTCTTATTGATAAAAAGGGTAATAGAAGCCGGCGTTGCCTGCTTGATAACGGGCGTTCCCAGTATGAGACCCGCGCCTTTGTTGTTGAGCCATTCTTGGCTAACAGACGTGATGTCGCACTCAGGGCTTAGGGCTTCCTCTCGGATGCAGGAGCTGAACAGCAGAAGGCTGCTGGCTGCCACCGCGCTTATAAGTTTGATGGTCATAACTTTGCAAAAATTTGCTGCAAAGTTACAAAAAACTACAGTGTACTTCGTTGAAAAAGAGAGAATAAAAACTTTTGCAAACGAAAGCGTTTCAAAATTTCTTTCCCGAAACGATGCTGATGAAGGTCTTAAAGAGAATCTTCAGATTGAAAAGGAGAGACCGGTGTTGGAGGTGGTAAAGGTCGGATTCAAGGCGTGTGAGCATCTCCTCGAGGGTTGTGGCGTAGCCGTTGTGCAGGGTGGCGTAGGACGTCACGCCCGGGCGCACCTGGTAGAGGTACTTGTAGCGCGGGTCAACGGCTATAATTTGATCTATAAAGTATTTGCGCTCCGGTCGAGGCCCTATAAACGCCATGTCACCTATGAAAACATTCCACAGCTGGGGTAGCTCGTCGAGGTGGTGGTCGCGAAGAAAGCGTCCGATACGTGTGAGGCGGTCTTCGTCCTCTTTGATGCAGAGTTGAGGCTTTCCCTCCTCGGCGTTGATTTTCATGCTGCGAAATTTATAGATGAAAAACGGCCGTCCGCCTTTTCCGATGCGCTCTTGGCGGTAGATGGCAGGGCCGCCGTCCTCGCGCTTAACGGCTATGTAGCAGAAGAGCATCAGCGGAGAGAACACCACGAGGCAGAGGAACGATACGAACCAGTCGAAAGCGCGTTCTATGAAAGCAGACATACGCGCCCACCGACTGAGCAAGTAGAGCTCGTCGTTCTTATCCTGCATCTGCTGTTCGTCAGTAGGGAGCAGTTGTTCCGTATGTGTGTCTGTGGTATTCAATGGAAGGGGAAATGTGCTAATGTGCTAATGAGGTTTTTGAATGTGCTAATGGAGCGTGGGAATGTGCTAATGTGCTAATGGGGAGCGGCGTATGCGCTTTTGAATGTGCTAATGGAGCGTGGGAATGTGCTAATGAGGTTTGAATGTGCTAATGTGCTAATGGGGTGTGAGATAAGTCTTTTTGCTTCTCCGTCCTATTTCTCAAATAATTCTTTTGTTCTCTGCGTGGCGTGGACGGGGAAGATAAAAGCCATTTCAGTAGGGGCGAAATCGAAGAATAGGAGCGACTGTTTGAGAACTACTAATGCTTTTTGCACGGTATGGGCTGCAGTTTCTTCTGTAACCAGTGGTTTGTTTTTTCGCCCAAAGTTGCCGAAGTGCATGACGGCACGATAAGCGCGCTCTCCCCGTCGGGCATCTTTCTGGGTCAGCGTGTAGGGAAAATCCTCTGCTGGCAAACCGAGACGATGTATGAGAATCCAGCCGAAGGCGCGGAAGCCGTTCACCATTCCCAGTGCTTTCAGATGTTGGCGGAGTAAGTCTGTGTCCAACTCGTTGCGGAGCGCGTGGAGCGAACAAGCCAAGTCGCACACCTGCCGAATGCCTACACCGCCGCGGATGAGATGGAAAAACATGTGGACATAGGTGAAAAGGACGTTCAAGTCGGGCGGGAGCGTAGGTATGTCCACTCCGTTGATTTTTACACGCATGGGCCGCTCTCGCAGTGCCTTGTCAACAACCTCGCTGAAGTAGCGCTGATGCGGTGCATAGTAGAAATCCGCCAGTCGGTGGTGCATTTCGTATTCCACTCCATTTCCTTGGAAGTTGATATGTTTTTCTTTAGTGTCTGGAATCGTCTTACCGATTTGTTTCTCCACAACGGCCTTCACGCGCAGGAAGTTTTCCGCATCGCAATAGAAGTCTACATCGCCCGGATTGCGCACCTCGGGGTGGGGATAAAAAGTCCCCGAAACCTGCCCTTTAACCACTGCCAAGCTCAGTCCCTGCCGTTCGATGAAAGAAGCAAAGCGCGAGAGTTCTCTATTAAGATGGTCGTTGCCCTCACGCGTGTGCTGCAGCGCATATAGGCAGCGCGGCACGAGTTGCTTACCAATGGGAATGTTGTTGTCCACAAGTGCTCGAGCAGCAATGGTTTCCACCGCGTGCTCTCTGGCCTCGTCGAGTAGTTCCTCGGCTTCTTTGGGCGAGAGCGATAGTTGGAGCGGCGTTTGCCACAGTTCGCTGCGCAGCGCACTCAAGAGATTTTCTTCAACCGGAGTCATTCAGTGTTTATTTTTTGCAAAGATAGAAAAAAAAGAACTCTTCCGGCTTTTGTGCGTAACTTTGTGAAGCGAGAACGCCTTTTGCAGAGAGTTTCTAACGTACTTTTGACGGATGAAAGAAGCGAAGAAACTTTCCTATTTCTTTACAATAACACGCCACAATATAATGCAGCGAATCTCCCTCTCCTCTATGTTTTTCCGCGTGTGCCGCTTGCGGTACGCTCTCTTTCTCCTCCTCTTTCTTGCGATAAGCGCACAACTTTCCGCTTCCCGTCCGCTCTTTTCGCACGGCCGTTCGGCCTATAGTATTGTGCTTTCCCCCGATGCCTCGGTGTCGGAGCAAACAGCCGCCCGCGAGTTGCAGCAGTATTTGCAAGAGATGAGCGGCGCAAGACTCCCTATCTCTCACAACCTCACCACCGCAGGGCCGTGTGTTTATGTGGGCTATAACGCGAAAGTGGAAGCGCTGACCCACGCCCCGCAGCCGGCTGCAGACGACGAAACCTTCACCTATCGCACCATCGGTCAGCACCTCTGCATCTATGGCGGGCAAGAGCGGGGCACGATGTATGGCGTCTTTGCCTTTCTGGAGCAGCAGCTCGGCATTCGCTGGTACACGCCCACTTTCACCAAAGTGCCGCAGCGGCGCACATACCTCCTGCCGGCTCTCAACCATACGGAAAGTCCCGCTCTGAAGATTCGCCAGCTCTACTATCATGAGGCTATGGAAAATCCAGTATGGTGTGCCCACAATCGAGTCAATTCCATTCATTCTTCAGTGCAGAACGAGTATGGCGGGATGTACTCCTATGGCGGTATACATACGTTTGAAATTTTGATGCCTCCTCACGAGTTTTTCGCTACCCACCCCGAGTTTTTCAGTCTCTACGACGGCCGCCGCATTGCCGACGGGCAACTCTGCCTTTCCAACCCCGAAGTGCTGCGCACCATGATTGCCCGCCTCCGCACCTATATAAATGAGCATCCAGGGCATTGGGTGTACAGTGTGTCGCAAAATGATAATCAGAAGCCCTGCCAATGTGCCAATTGTCGCGCCTTGGAGCAGCGTTATGGCGGTCATTCGGGATTGATGGTATGGTTTGTCAATCAGGTGGCAGCTGCTGTGGAACAGACGCATCCAGGCACACTGGTGAGTACGTTTGCTTATCAGTACACGCGCCATGCGCCGACAGGCATTCGGCCGCGCCATAATGTTGTTATCCGCCTTTGCGACATTGAATGCTGCTTGGCTCATCCCATTGCTTCCGATGCGCAGAACGCTGCGTTTCTGAAGGATTTGCGCGACTGGTCCCGCATTGCTCCACGGCTCTATGTATGGGACTATGTGGTCAACTTTAGCAACTATCTGCTACCTTTCCCAAATTTCAGCGTGTTAGCCTCCAATCTTCGCACCTTCCGCGACAATCGTTGCATTGGCGTGATGGAAGAAGGGCAATATCAGTCGGACGAAAGCGAATTTTCTGAACTCCGCGCGTGGCTCTTGGCTCAATTGATGTGGAACCCCGAGCAGGACACCGACCGCCTTATTCGCTGCTTCATTGCCGACTTCTACGGGGCAGCAGCACCCTACATTCAGCAGTATTTCTCAGCTTGTCAGGAGCTTGTAGGCCCTAAAGTTCATTTTCAGTGCCGCATCTATGCCAATGATGCAATGTACACCGATCGCTTTCGTCTGCGTGCCGCTCAACTCCTTGAGCAGGCGCGCCGCGCTGTGGCTGCCGACACGTTGCTAAGTCGTCGTGTCGACAATGTACGCCTGCAAATGCTTTATCTCAATTATGCCCGCTCTGGCGAGCTTCAAAATCCTCCCGCCGAACTCTTGCGCATTCTTCGCCGCAGCCGTACGCATATTGCCGAACCTCTTTCCGCCGAGAAATTTTTAGAAGGGAAGCGGTGAGGAGGTGGAGGAGCCCCCTCCATCTCCCCCATGAGGGGGAGTGCTCTGTTGCCTCTTGTTTTGGCTTGGGGTAATTGTTAGGAAAAATTGATAAAAGCTTGTTGAGTTTGGAGAGGAGAAAATCAGAGCGTGGTTGAAGATGTTGGGAAAATTTTATGGGAAGAACCATTTTTTTGTATTGGAAAAATTGAAATCTGCTGGTTTTTTTCGAGAACGAGGCTTTTTTGTGGTTTTTTGGGTTTTTTGTGCTGGAAAAATGGTTCTGCCTGCTCGTCGGTTTCCTTATTCTGTCAGCTTACTTCCTTATTCTGTCGACTGGCACAATAAGGCTGTCAGCGGATAGCCTTATTGTATTTGCGAAAATCCTTATTTTGTCGATTCTTGAGAATGGGAAAGCGAATAGGGATTTGTAGGAGCATTTGTCCGTGTGCGCCTTCTCCGGTGCAGAAAAGTTGGACTTTCTTTGACAGCAATAAAAAACCTCTAACGCCAAGTGAGCACTTGTTGTTAGAGGAGGTCTGTATAATCCGTCGTTGGAATTAGACGGCTCTGAGTTAAAGTAAAAAAAGTTATGTGTTCGTGTGTAGTAAGCGAACCGCGGCGGCAGGCTGTGTGACCATCGGTGCCGTGGGCGGTTACTTTAAGTCGGTTTTTTCGCCTCTACGTTCTGTGTTCTCTCGTGTAGTTCTGTTCTGAAAAATAGCCCCGTGGGCTTTATTCCTTGGTAGGAGCACTCTTAGGGTTAATTTTCTCAATCATATCATCGAGCACAGGAATGATTCCTAAAACCGTCTCTACATCTAAGCCACATTGAGTGAGGTTGTGGCAGATGGCCGCAGGAAACTTGGCTGCTTCTTGCTCCATGGCGCGCCCCTCCTTCGTGAGGGAAACAATGCGCTGGCGCGAGTCTACCATTCCGCGGGTGCGTACCACGATGCCCTGTTTTTCCATGCGCTGGAGGACAGGTGTGATCGTGTTGGTCTCCAACTTGAGGCGGTGTGCAATTTCGTTGACGGGCTGGTTGTCGTTCTCCCAGAGCACCATCAGCACGAGGTATTGCGGATAGGTGATGCCTAATTTGTCGAGCAGTGGCTTATAGCTCTGCGTGATGAGGCGGCTTGCCGTATAGAGGCGGAAGCACAATTGGTTGGACAGTTTGAGTTGCTCGTATGCCATCGGTGATGTGTCAATTGTTATGAATGTTGTGAGGGCCGTTTAGAGCATTTTCTCGATGTCCTCAACGAGTTTGTTCGGGCTTGTGATAGGGGCGTATCGCTTGATGGTATTTCCGTCGCGCGAGATGAGAAACTTGGTGAAGTTCCATTTTATGCGACTGCCCAGAAAGCCCTTTGTGTGGCTCTTGAGATACTTGAAGATGGGGTCGGCCTCGCTGCCGTTGACATGCACCTTCTTCATGATGGGGAACGATACCCCATAGTTCAATCGGCAGAACTCTTCCGCTTGTGAGCCGTCGGCCAGTTCTTGATTGGCAAAGTCGCCCGAGGGGAAGCCAACTACCACGAGTCCGCGTTCCCGATACTTCTGGTATAGTTTTTCCAAACCAGCAAACTGAGGCGTAAAGCCGCATTTGCTGGCCGTGTTAACAATGAGCAGGACTTTCCCTTTCAGTTCTGCGAAAGATAGTTCTTTTCCTGTGTTTGTCTGTGCTGTAAAATCGTAGATGCTTGCCATGTTCACTTTTTTATTAAGTTCCTGTGTGGTTATACTATTCTGATTTGCTGGCGAGCTTCTCTTTTTTCGGTCCGCCTTTGAGCGAGCGGTGATCACCATTATCCTGTTTGTTAACGCGCTTTATATCGTTCGCGACGCAAAAGTAGGGCGTTTTCATAAAATAAGCAAGATTTTTGACCGACTTTTATAATTATTTAGCAAATATCGTGTGCGATGCAATACAGTTGTATCATTTATAATTCTTATTAACGTTATCTTGTTCATCCGCAAGAAAAACGAAGTAATATAACCCCAATTCGGGATAAGCAATACTTCTTTTTCCTCAAAAAAAGTTTCAATA
>NZ_DBHHRH010000016.1:0-87794 GCF_057240785.1 Alloprevotella sp.
CGTGTGCGGTTTAAGAAACTCATGAAGGAGCGTTTCTTAAACCGAATTTGGGTTAACTGGGTGGAACGACTGAATAGAAGTTATAAGCGCACCTTACTCATGCGTGGAGCGATGCCTTCTCCTGCCTCTGTAGTTTATCTCTTGGGATCTGTTGCCAAGGAGAAAACGGAAGGGACGTATGCAAGACGGCTGCCGTATTTTGGGGAGTGGAAAATATGGTAAAATGGCAAAGAAATATCAACATCACAAATTGCCCTCATGCTTGGGTTTCCCAAGCATGGGGGAAAGGACAAGGAGAATCTTACACACTTTTTCAGACATTACCGAACCTCAATTTTCTTTGATAGTTTAAAATATTCTTATTATATTCTCAAATACAACAAGGATATCAGCTGATGCAATAAAGATATCGGCTAATACAATAAACCCCAATTCGGTTTAAGAAACGCTCTTTCATGAGTTTCCCAAACCGAATTGGGATTTATATTGGATGAAATATTTCTTTCTCAAATCCCTCTGCTATAGTCTAAAAAATCTCAAAAGAGAGTGCGAATGCGTGATGCAGAAATTGTTTCACAACAGTAGTTTTAGAATTTCAGTAATGCTTCAATAATAATGTTAAAAAGAAATCTTAGCGCATCTTATTATTATGCGCAGAATGATACTTCATAAGACCATCTAGAGGAGTTCTATATATACGGCCAATGCGATAACCCAAAGATTTTGCCACTTCTTGAAGTTCAATTCTAAAAAAGAAAGCTATACTTCCCACAAAGTTTACCGGAAGATTGAGACGATGATATTGATCTATATTTCTTCTAAAGAAAAACTTGAATTCTTTAATTATAAAATTATGTATATCAATATTATGCCTGTTCTCACCTATAAATAAAGCAAAAGAGGCTAAGAATCGATTAGGAAAAGGTTCTCTATATACTTTTTGAATAATTTGATCGGGAGTTAGTTGATACCTATCAAAGAATAGTTTGGATATATCTTCAGATATTTGGTGTTTCAGAATATCAGCTATAAGATGCTTTCCCATGACTGCTCCGCTGCCTTCATCACCCAGTATATAACCTAATGGAGATACATTTTCTACAATGATCTTGCCGTCATAAAGGCAACTATTAGAGCCCGTACCTAAGATACAAGCTATGCCAGGTTCGTTACCGCACACACTGCGAGCTGCTCCAAGTAAGTCTGATTCTACTTGAATATTCGCCGTGAGGAAAAGACTTTGTATTGCAGATTTTACAATAGCAGATAACTCTCCTCTGCATCCTGCTCCATAGAAATGAATAGATTCGACATTCGCTGGTAGTTGAGGTAGTTCAGTTGCTAATATAGTCGTTATCTCTGATTCAGTCAGCATAAAAGGGTTGATTCCTTGTGTGCTGAATCTAGAAAGTTCATCTTTGCCTTTTAGTAGCAACCAATCTGTTTTAGTACTGCCGCTGTCTGCAATTAGAACAATGTTGGTATTATTTCTCATCGTTTGATAAATTGACTATTAACTCATCGTTAAAGCCACCAGTAAACAAATTATTTCTATAGTTTTTAAATTTGCTTGAACCATGAGAGAATGAGATAGTACTCCCTTGTTTGTCCAAAGCATAAAGCACTTTTCCTACTGTCAGTAAAGATAGATCAGCTGCAGGAATGAATCCTTGATTAGAAGAATTAACCAATAAGATCTTAGCTGAAATTAATTTGTCCAAAGTGATATCAAGAATAAATGTTGGAACTTTAAACTTTTCTTGAAGTTCTACTATTTGTGGTGCAGTATTTCCATGCTTAAACCTTTGAAAAATAAATATACAAATTGAAATACTTAAATTATCAAATGAGGTCCTATTCCAAATATTATTGCGACTATGGGCATATTCTCCTATGTGTTGATCTGCATAACTTAAAGCCGTACCATAAAGAATGATATACCAAAGAATACGTACCCAAATCATGATGAGTGGCAGAGCTGCCAATGAACCATAAATAGCATTGTAGCTAGTCATCGTCATTTGTAAATAGAAATATCCATATACGCTACATTGTATGAGAATCCCTACCGGTAGGCCTGCAATGAATGCACTACGTAAACGTACACTCGTATTAGGCATAAAACTATAGAGTAGCGTGAAGAAGAGTACCATAAGAATATATGGCACACTCCAAAGAAGTGGAACCTGCTTGATAAAAGGAATATATCCTATTGCTGACTCTAAAGAATTACTTAAGAAGATAGATAATCCTGAACTGATAATCAGGAATATAGCAAGAAAAATAGCTGCAAATATGTAATCTTTGATTTGTGCAAAAATGCTTCGTTCTTGTTTTATTTGCCATATTTGGTTGAAGGTAGTTTCTATACCGCTCATTAAAGACCAAACGGTATAGAGTAGCATAAGAATACCAATACCGACAAAAACACCCTGTTGAGTATTTAATAAATAGCGATTTACAAAAGTTAAGAGAGCGTCAACAACTTGAGGCTGAGAGAAAAAAGTTTCATGTATTTGACTATCAATATAAGTATCTAAGCCGAAACCTTTTGCGATTGCAAAAATAAGAGCTAAAACTGGAACCAAAGCCAAAATAAAAACATAGGTGAGTGCACCAGCACGAAAAGTCATACGTTCGTTCCAGAAGATGCGTCCTGCCAAAAACAAACGTTGAAGCAGAGCCTGCCAATAATACTGAAGACGAGGATAGGATGCAAGCCACATACCGCGCACCAATCGGTTCTCAAAATCTTTCAAATTCACAATGATTTATTAAGATGTAGGTTGGTTTGAGCTGCTAAATTACGAATAAATTTGTAAGTTTGCATTCAAATTTCATAGAACATGCGACAGTTGTATTATTTCATACTTTTGGCAGTATCTATATTCCAGCCGCTTAAAAGTCAAAGTCTTAATTTTTCTCGTACACTTCGTGCAGATTTTATATTTTCAGGCACTGTTGAAAAACAATATATTTCTATTGAAGAACTAAGTACTTTCAATGGTTGGGCTGGGCGTCGTGGCCATTTAAATGCAGTACCTTTGCGAGGAAATGGTCAACTGTGTTTGCAAGATGCACGAACTAAAAAAGTTTTGTATCGACACTCTTTTTCAACGTTATTTCAAGAGTGGTTAACTACAGAAGAAGCAAAAAGGGTAAATAAAGCCTTCCAGAATGTGTTTTTGATGCCTATGCCTACAGACTCAGCTTTGCTCAGTATCGAACTATACGACACACACTCTAAAGTTGTATCAAGTTTTGCAATGACCATCCATCCACGGGATATTCTTATTCGCTCCCTTGATGGATTGCAAGTAGCTCCGCATAAGTATCTATGGAAAGCTGGCGTTCCAGATAAAAAGATCGATATTGCCATTGTGGCAGAAGGATATACAGAGGCAGAGCAAAATAATTTTTATTCCGATGCCATTATAGCGATGAAATCGTTGTTTTCGCATGAACCATTCAAGAGTAGAAAAGATTGTTTTAATATTGTGGCGGTGGCTTTACCTTCACAAAATAGCGGTATTAGTATACCCAAACGGGGATTATGGAAGCAAACGGTCTTGTCTAGTCATTTTGATACATTTTATTCCGATCGCTATTTAACAACATTGAATTTACGTAAACTTAGTGATGCTTTACAAGGTATTCCTTATGAACATATAATTATTTTAGCCAATACGGATAATTATGGCGGTGGTGGAATTTATAACTCCTATACACTGACTACAGCAAAACATAGTGCTTTTCGCTCTGTTGTTGTGCATGAGTTTGGGCATAGCTTTGGAGGTCTGGCAGACGAATATTATAATGATACGCAATTCTCTGATACATATAATGCAGCAACAGAGCCGTGGGAATCAAATATCACGACCCATCCTGACGATTCTAAATGGAAAGACGTGCGAGGTGCAAAGATGTATGAAGGTGCAGGTTATCAAGCTAAAAATGTATACAGAGGTTTTGAAAACTGCCGAATGAAGACAAATGAATATCCTGAATTTTGTGGAGTTTGTCAACGTGCACTGAATCAACTTATAGACTTTTACACGAAATAGAAATCATGGCAAAGAAGCAAGTAACTCGAAAGACTGCCAATAAAAATAAAACAAAAGATGGTAATGTGAATCTCAAGTCTATCTTCAGTCCTGAGGACGGATGGAAAGAACTGTTGCGTGGGGAAAAGCTGAAATTCATATTAGGTTTGATTACCTTTGCTTTGGCGTTGTATATGTTCCTATGCTTTACTTCATTTTTTTATACTGCAAGCGTTGATCAGACACAGCTAGAAAATAATATAGGCAATCAACAGTTTGTTAACTACGGAGGAAAGATTGGAGCATACATAGCAAATTATTTTTTCAACGAAGCCTTTGGAGTGTGTTCCTATTTTTTTCCCATCTTCATGATTGGGCTGAGTTTGAAGTTCATGGATACATATGGGATTCGTCTTCGCAAATGGTTTGTAAACTGTTCGGTACTTATGATTTGGGGGTCCGTTGTACTAACTCTTCTTTCTTCTAAAGAGTTTCTCAACGTTTTTCCAGAGAAACTTATGAAGATCCCTTTCCAGCCAGATTGGGGAGGAGGGCATGGCTATCTTGTTTGTCAATATCTCACAAGTAACATAGGATTGATAGGAACTATCATTTTGATGATAGTGATAGGTATTCTCTATTTGATTTACTTTTCAGGCCAAACGATAGAATTTATTCGCTTGCTCTTTAATCCGTCTAAATATAGAGTAGAACACTCTGTAGCAAACGAAGTTATAAAGGATGATGAAGGAAACGATGAAGACTTTCACGGCGAGTTGCTTGATTTAGACGCTAATAAGGGTGCAGAGAATGAAGGTGACGAAGAAACGATTGAAGATGAAACAGATAATCCATTAGATATTACGGACGAAAATCAGAAAGATGAAGAGCCGAATGGCGTGGCTACTACAATTGATTTAGGTGATTCTGAAACTGAAGTTACTTCTATTGCTGTTACTCCCTCTGTAGATGCATTATCTGTGATTGATACAGATATGAATAAAGAACTGGAAGTAACAAAGGCAGAAGATCCAGAGAAAGGTGCTAGTACTAAGACTGTTGCTTCTCCGTTAGAGGTGCTAGGTCCATATGATCCACGTAAGGATTTAGAACATTATAAGTTCCCCACTCTCTCCTTGTTAAAAAAGTATGAGAATGAAGGTCCAAGTATCGATATGGAAGAACAAAAAAGTAATAAGGATCGTATTGTTACAGTTCTTCATGATTTTGGAGTGGAGATTACTAATATCAAAGCAACAATTGGTCCAACAATTACGCTCTATGAAGTTACGCCAGCTCCAGGTGTACGCATCAGCAAGATTCGTAATTTGGGAGATGATATAGCTCTGAATCTTTCAGCAGAAGGAGTTCGCATTATTGCTCCTATGCCAGGGAAGGGAACAATAGGTATTGAAGTTCCAAATCGAAATAAGAAGATTGTTTCAATGGAAAGTATCTTGAACACAAAAAAATTCAAGGAAGCTGACTTTGCTCTCCCTATTGCGCTTGGTAAAACTATTACTAATGATGTTTATATGGTGGATTTAGCCAAGATGCCTCACTTGTTAGTTGCTGGTGCTACCGGACAAGGAAAGTCTGTTGGCTTGAACGCTATCGTCACTTCTTTGCTCTATAAGAAGCATCCTGCTGAGTTAAAGTTTGTTATCATCGACCCTAAGAAAGTAGAGTTTAGCATTTATGCCCCCATAGAGAAACATTTCTTAGCTAAAGTTCCAGATAATGAAGAACCGATTATCACAGATGTAAGGAAAGTCATTGAAACCCTGAAGAGTCTTTGCGTTGTTATGGATCATCGTTATGATTTACTAAAGAAAGCACGAGTTCGCAACATAAAAGAGTATAACGAGAAGTTTATTAATCGTGAGCTGAATCCTTCCAATGGACATGAATTTATGCCTTATATTGTAATCATTATTGATGAATTCGGTGATTTGATTATGACTGCAGGCAAAGAGGTTGAACTTCCGATTGCACGTATTGCCCAATTAGCTCGTGCGGTAGGAATGCACATGATTATTGCGACACAGCGACCTACAACAAATATCATTACAGGTACGATTAAAGCTAACTTCCCTGCCCGTATGGCCTTTAAGGTATCTTCTGGCATTGACTCTAAGACCATTCTAGATCGTACTGGTGCTCAGCAACTTATCGGTCGTGGTGATATGCTATTCTTGAGTGGTAATGAACCTGTGCGCGTGCAGTGTGCTTTTGTGGATACCCCTGAGGTAGAACGCATCAATGAATTCATTGCAAGTCAACAAGGTTATATTTCTGCATTTGAACTTCCAGAAGTTGCAGAAGAAAGCAATGGAGAAGGAGAAGGAAGTCGTGATGATAGTGGACAACGTGATTCTATGTTTGAAGAAGTTGCTCGCTATATCGTCATGAACCAAGCAGGTTCAACCTCACTCATTCAGCGCAAGTTCTCTATAGGTTATAATCGTGCGGGGCGTCTGATGGATCAACTAGAAAATGCAGGTATTGTTGGACCTGCAAGAGGTGCCAAACCTCGCGAAGTCTTGATACAAGACGAATTCCAACTTGACCAAATGTTAGGTAATTAAGACTATGATATATTCGAAATAAAATAAAAACGAAAGAATATGAAGAAGACGCTTTCTACTTTACTCTTATCCTTTGTGCTATTGCCATGTTTCGCACAGAGTGCTGGGCAGATTCTTAATCAAGTTGCAACTAAATTACAAAAAACGGGAGTTAAGGCTTCCTTTGAAGCTACAACTTTTAAAGGGTTAAGTCCTAATGGTACTGTTCTTGGTACTATTCAAACAGAGGGAAATAAATTTAAAATTCAGTCAGGTAGTATGACAACTTGGTTCAATGGTAAAACTCTTTGGTCCATGATGTCAGGAAGTGACGAAGTAAATGTGAGCACCCCTACTGAAACAGAGATTCAGAAAATGAATCCAACAGCGTTCATAAACCTCTATCGTGAAAACTGCAGCTATTATATGGAATCAGATACTTATGCTGGCAAGACATGCCGTAAGATAACTGTCGTACCTAAGGCACGCGCTTCTTTTCAGCGATTAGTTGTACTTGTCGACACTAATGGTAATCTTATGAACGTTCGATTGAAAGATGCGAAAGGCAACTGGATGCGCTTCCGTATTAGTCAGCTTCAGACGGGGATTAAGTTTAGTAAGAGCACATTTGAATTTAGTAAGAAAGACTATCCCAAAGTGGAAGTAATCGACTTACGATAAACATTTAAAATACATAATTAATGGAAACTATACGTTGCCTAATTTTAGGTTCTGGCCCTGCTGGCTATACTGCTGGAATTTACGCTGGGCGTGCAGGACTCAGTCCTGTTATTTACGAAGGCTTGCAGCCGGGTGGACAACTCACAACTACAAGTGAGGTGGAGAATTTTCCTGGCTTTCCTGAAGGTGTTGAAGCGTATGACTTGATGGATAATATGCGTCAGCAAGCAGAGCGTTATGGTGCAGAAATTCGTTCTAATATAGCCACTAAGGTAAATCTAGATAAAGCCCCCTACTCTGTGACGTTTGATGATGGTAGTGAGGTATTATGCCACACGTTGATCATAGCAACGGGAGCTACTGCTAAATATCTTGGCTTAGCTGATGAAGAAACCTATAAGGGACATGGCGTTAGTGCTTGTGCCACCTGTGATGGTTTCTTTTATCGTAAGAAGACTGTTGCCGTTGTAGGTGGTGGTGATACTGCCTGCGAAGAAGCAAGTTATTTGGCTGGTTTAGCAGATAAAGTCTATTTGATTGTGCGTAAACCTTTCCTACGCGCTAGTAAGACGATGCAGGACCGCATAATGGAGAATCCCAAGATTGAGATTCTCTTTGAAACCAATACAATAGGACTCTTTGGTGAAGGAAAGTTAGAGGGAGCCCATTTGGTTCACCGCAAAGGAGAAGCAGATGAGAAGCAATATGATTTGCCTATTGACGGCTTCTTCTTAGCCATTGGACATAAGCCTAATAGTGACCTCTTTGCACCTTGGGTTAAGACGAATGAGCAAGGGTATATTCTCACTGAAGGTGCTACACCTTTGACGGGGATACCAGGAGTTTATGCTGCTGGTGATGTTGCTGATCCGCTCTACAGACAAGCTGTTACAGCTGCAGCTAGCGGTTGTAAGGCTGCTATTGAAGTTAATCACTACCTCCAAGAAAATTATCTATAACAACCGCTCCATACAAGTCCTCTCCGTCATGGAGGGGGCTTTTGTTCCTTTATCGTGAAAGTTATCTTCCAAGTCATTACCTTTTTTCTGTTACTCGTTACATTTCACTCGTGCAGTACACAGAAGAACTTCTCCAATACCAACTTCCGAGCGTTGGCCTATGCCGATTCTGCTTTGGGTATTCGCATTGAAGAGCACGATGATCATGCACTTTTCTTGGAGGCTGCAACATGGCTAGGTACTCCCTATGTTGCTGGAGGTACTACGCGCAATGGTGTAGACTGCTCTGGGCTGACTATGGCCATTTATGCGCGGATCTACGATAAGCAGCTACATCGACGCAGCGTGGAACAATACGAGTGGGATGTCCAACTCAAAGAACGTTGTCAGTTGCAACAAGGCGACCTTGTATTCTTCCGCACTCCTAATAGTAGTGAGCGATGTGGTCATGTAGGTATTTTTCTGAAGGACGATAAGTTCATCCACGCTGGTAGTCGTGGAGTTGTTGTAGAGAGCCTTGAAGGCTCCTACTGGCAGAAATACTGGCTAGCTGGAGGAAAAGTGTGTGATAAAGAATAAGTAGTCTTTATATAAAGCTTTTATAGTTTATGACAGATAGTATCATTATTCCCATTGAGCGTCACCCGTTTGAACCTTTTTTACCTCCTCATGCCCGCCTGTTGATGATGGGAAGTTTTCCTCCACAGCAGAAGCGATGGAGCATGAATTTTTTCTATCCTAATTTCATCAATGATATGTGGCGCATCTTCGGTATTATATTCAAGGATGATAAGGATTTTTTTGTAGATGTAAAGCAGAAGACGTTCAAACTCAATGAGCTAGTCCCCTTTCTCACTGAGTTAGGGTGTGGCTGCTACGATACGGCCACAGAGGTGCGCCGCTTGCAGGACAATGCGAGCGATAAATTCTTAGAAGTCGTCACTCCCACTGATTTACCGGCACTCTTGCGTCGCTTGCCAGAACTTCAGGCAATCTGCACCACGGGGCAGAAGGCAACGGACACCTTCGTAGAGAACTTCTGTGGAAAGCAACCGGCTGTGGGTGACTACTCCACGTTTCAGTTTGAAGGACGCTCTCTGAGGCTCTATCGTATGCCTAGCAGCAGTCGGGCTTATCCGATGCGCTTAGACAAGAAAGCTGCCATCTATCGCCGTATGTTTGAAGAGTTGGGAATGTGCCCCACTCACTGACGGCGATATTTTTGCTTCTTGCCAAAGTAGAAGCCAGCATAGACATTGAGATAGTTCACAGAGTTCGCTATCGTCAAGTGTCGGCTATGATACCCATAGAGATGCGTGATATACGACACACCGGCAAATTTATCTCCTGTATTCCACACAAAGCCTGCACGACCTATAAAATCTACTGCTACATAACGAATGGCGTTATAGAGCAATTTATCGTACTTCACTTTAGTGCCTTTTTCGGCTCTATACCCCAATGCTGGCGTTGCCGAAATGGACAAGAGACAATTACGAACACACACCCAATTATAGGCATAGCCTGCGCTCAAGCAGAAGTCCTGATAACTAAGGCGTGAGAACTTCAACTCATCGCTCATGACAGATGCCACAGAATGTCTCTCACTCAGCGGAGAGAGTAGCTGAGTGTAATCGAATGTTAGCTTCTGTTTGTCGTAGCGAAAGCCCATGATAACGCTTCCTGCAGAGCGTTTCTGCAACGTACTCTGATTGTACGCTGCTGGATAGGAAAAACGGCGATGATTAAAAATATAATAGGCATTCAAGCTCAGCGTATTGACTTCTAATCCATGGAAGTTGGTGCCACTGAATTGGAACTTATCTACACCCTCGAATCCTTGCGTCTTACGCAGTCTGAACTTTCCGTTGTTATGAATATATACAATGTCTCCTCCCACTTTACTGCTATATACACTGAAATCAAATTCTGTTGATTTGCCAGCACTCGAGGGTCTACTGACATCTACGCTATATCCAAGGAATATCCACCGCCAACCAAGGTATGGTCCAATCTTAAACATGGGTTTAGGGCGGAACGAGAGCGTCTGATAATGCTGTTTCTCCGTTTTAACCGTCATAGTGATCACTTGAAAAAAATTGCTATTTTGTCCCATCACGGTCCAATCATAGTGGTTCGGTTCTATGTAGGTGCTATCTGTCTTATCCAAGAAGCGTATGCCACTCTTAATGCTCATCCTCATTCGTTTCAAGAAGTCGCCAAATGAGTGTTTCGGTGGAAAGAGTTGCTCCTCTGGTATGATGCCGATGAGCGCGGTGTCTGCACATACGCTATCCACCACCTGTTGGGCCTGCAACCCAACAGTCAGTAGCAATAAGCAAAGGATTAGTAAAACTCTTTTCATTCGTTTATTAGAGAATTATATTTTACCCAATATGCGATCCATCACCCAGTTCACTGAGGTTGCACTCACGCAGTCGCAGGTGCACACTCTTTTGCTTTGCAGATGCTCCACCACATTGCGTATCAGTGGCAACTGCACATATTCGGGATTCTCCGGGCTAAACTCTTGCCTACCCTGCGCATCATGCAGCACTATAGGCGCATAGGTAAATACTGAGAAATGCAATTTGCCTTTATCGCCAATGATTTCCACACTGTCCTCACGAGCGGAGTCGTGGGCTACAAAACACCAAGAGCCGCTACCTGGCAGCCCATCGGCAAAGCGGAAGCAAGCACTCACGCTGTCTTCCGTCTGATAGAGTCCACCGCGATTGCCTGTATAGCCTTCGGCATCAATGATAGGGCCAAACATCTCTTGCAGCAAATCGAGCTGATGAGGGGCTAAATCGTAGAAATATCCTCCTCCCGCGATGTCGGCTTGCACGCGCCATGGCAGGTTCTTATCGTTATAGTCGAGATCACGAGGTGGTACGGCAAAGCGTATCTGCACGTTGATAACGCGCCCCACTGAGCCTGCTTTTATCAGCTCTCTCACCTTCTGGAAGTAAGGCAGATAACGCCGATAGTAGGCCACAAAGCAAGGCACTCCCGTCTTCTCTGAAATCATATTCACACGGCAGCAGTCCTCGTAGTTGCTTGCCAGCGGTTTCTCAACATAGCAAGGTTTGCCAGCTTTCATGGCCATGATTGCATAAGTAGCGTGCGTACTGGGCGGTGTGGCAATATAAACTGCATTGACGTCAGGATCATGAATCAAGCTCATCGGATCGTCATACCATTTGGGAATGCCATGACGCAGAGCATAGTCGCGCGCTTTGTCTTTGTTGCGGCGCATAACAGCGACGACCTTCGAGTTCTCTACGAGGCTGAAGGCTGGTCCACTTTTCTTCTCTGTGACTTCGCCACATCCAATGAAGCCCCAACTGATATTTTCCGGCATGATAATGGTGTGTTTTATTCGTTGTGTAATACTTTCGTATAGGTGCTCACCACGTCTTCAAGAATTGTTGCTGGCATCCTCTCTTTCACATTTTCTCCTCGCTGGATTGCAGTTCTTATCTGCGTGCTGCTCCATGGAAACAATGGAGCGTTGAGCACATAGACCTTTGCCTTTTCGTGCCCTTTGAGGGGCTCTACTGTACTTCCTTGCCGGGGATAGACAATGATGTCTGTAGTAGCAAGAATCTCCTCATAATGTGCCCAATGGTCGAAGGATCTCCAATTGTCGCCCCCTATGAGGAGTTGTAGTCTACAATGGGGGTAGACGCTCCGGAGAGCTTCTAAAGTGCGCCATGTAAATGATGGGCGCGGGAGGGAGAATTCAAAGTTGCTTGCCTCAATATGGGGTTCTTCTCTCACGGCCTCAGAAGCCCACCACAGGCGGTCGGCCTCAGGGGCTAAGTCACTCTCCTCCTTCCAAGGATTCTGTGGCGACACCATGAGCAACACTTCATCCGAGAGACGCTGTTCCACCACGGCACGTGCTATGCCGATATGGCCTAAGTGAATAGGGTTAAACGACCCTCCAAAGATGCAGAGTCGCTTCATTGCAGTAGGTATTTGCTCACCACGCGGTAGATGTCGCTTTTTGCCTGTTCGAGGTTGTCGTTGGTCACGATGCAGTCAAACTCTGGTGCGCGACTTATCTCGTATTCCGCACGGGCGATGCGGTCGTTAATCACCTCTGGTGTATCCGTACCGCGTTTCTCCAAGCGTTCTCTCAGAGTTTCGACAGAAGGCGGCTGAATAAATACCGTCAAGGCGCGTTCGCCATAGGCTTGCTTCACATTGAGTCCGCCTATCACGTCCAAGTCGGCAATAACATTCTCGCCTTTTGCCAACTGCTGATCCACTTGGCTGCGTAGCGTGCCATAGAAGCGGTCTTTATACACCTCGCAATACTCCAAGAAATGCCCCTGATCGATGTGTTCTTTAAACTCTTCGGGGCTGAGGAAGAAGTATTCCACACCATGCAGTTCGGCACCACGAGGAGGGCGTGATGTGGCACTGATACTGAAATACAGATTCAGTTCGGGGTGCTGCTCAATGAGGTAGTGTATCAGCGTACTCTTACCCGTGCCTGAGGGGGCACAGAAGATGACCACTCGCCCTGGGCTCAACTGGTTTTCGTTTTTTTCTTGCATAATCTTCTCTGATCTGCCCCAAAAAGAGGGGAAACTGTTTGCGTTTATTTTACTGTTTTACATCACGTTGAGCACCTGTTCTTTGATTTGTTCGAGCTCATCCTTCATCATCACCACGATGTTTTGCATCTCGGCTTGATTCGACTTTGAGCCCGTTGTATTGATTTCTCGTCCCATCTCTTGTGCGATGAAACCGAGTTTTTTTCCCTGCCCTGCATGTCCTCTGTCCATTGTCTCACAGAAGTAGTGTAGGTGGTTTGTCAAGCGTTGTTTCTCTTCGCTGATGTCAAGTTTTTCGATGTAGTAGATCAACTCTTGTTCCAAGCGATTCTTGTCATAGTCCACACCGAGGAGCTCTTCCAGTCGGGCTTCGAGGCGTTCGCGTATTTTCTGCACTCGAGCTTTCTCGAAGGGCTCAATCTCCTTCATTAGCTGTGAGATATTGTTGATTTTCTCCTCAAACTTCCGATAGAGAGCTTCACCCTCCTGCTTACGGAACTCCACCAAATGTTGAAGAGCCTCTTTGATAGCTGAGTTCACCACCGCCCATTCCTCGTCGGTGAGTTCCTCCGAGACTTGTACTGCCGTTGTATCGGGCAGGCGCACCAGTAGCTGCCAAGCCTGGCTATCGTTGAAAGGTAAGCCCACCTCTTCGCTAATGCAGCGCAATTGAGCCATATAGCTCTTCAC
The DNA here is from genome assembly GCF_057240785.1 of Alloprevotella sp. Classification (NCBI taxonomy): domain Bacteria; kingdom Pseudomonadati; phylum Bacteroidota; class Bacteroidia; order Bacteroidales; family Prevotellaceae; genus Alloprevotella; species Alloprevotella sp. Next base: position 13,509 of record NZ_DBHHRH010000016.1, read on the forward strand.
AGCTTCCGCATTGATAGGAGCAGTTTCAGCAGCAGTTTCCTTTTCGGTCCAGATGCTGAAGTCCACCTTACCACGTTCCACAATAGGCGTTATCATCTTACGAATTTCTATTTCTCGTTCGCGATAGAGTGGTGCAATACGTGCATTCAAGTCGAGCGATTTAGAATTCAGCGATTTGATTTCCACATGGATTTTCTTATCTCCAAAGTGCGCATCGGCCTTGCCATAGCCGGTCATAGATTGTATCATTTCTATAAGCTTTTTATTACTAAGCAAAAATACAACTCTTTCTCCAATTTCCCTATACTATCCCTCTTTTTTTAGCATTCTCACTTTATTCTTATCTTAGTGAATTGGAAAATCTCTCTCTTCTGTAAATACAAGCGTTGCAAAAACATCAAGCTAAGAGAGAATAAAAAACGGCACGAAATTTGCATTTTCTTTCTACTTCTACACATAGTCACATCAACGAAATTAAGATTATGACATACGAACTTTCACCAGGGCTCACACAAGTACTCGCCTTCTGTCGGAAGGCGATGCAGGAGAAAGCATTGAGCGACATCTCCACTGACTGCCTGCTGCTCGGTTTGCTCCACGATGAGAGAAGCCAAGCTATGCAAATGTTGCAGTCGCTATCATGCCCTATAGAAGAGCTGAAACAGCAAATTATGGCTCGTTTGGACTCGCTGCAAAAGTCTCCACTCCCCTCCTCCGAAGCGCTAGTTCTGAGTATAGAGAGCCGTCGTTTGCTGCGACTAACGCTCCTCGAAGCACGCCGCTATGGAGAAGAGATGGCCAACGAACTACACCTGCTCCTTGCCATCCTTCACGATTCTAACAACGCAGCGCGCACCCTCCTTAATACATATAATATAACCTATTCTATCGTGACAGATAACCTCCCCCAAATCCCTCAGATAGAAGGTTCGTTTGGATTCTCCGATGACGAACAGCCCCATCCTCCCATGGACAGTGAAGAGCGTTCGCATAAGTCCCCCAACGCCATGTCAATGCCCAGCGATGGCAGTAGCTCGCCCACCCCGATAATCGACAATTTCGGAACCGATCTCACAGAGAAAGCCGCTCAGGGCGCTTTGGATTCCGTTGTGGGTCGTGAGAAAGAAATTTTGCGTGTGGCGCAGATTCTGTCCCGTAGGAAGAAGAACAACCCCATTATCATCGGTGAACCAGGTGTGGGCAAGAGTGCCATTGTGGAAGGCCTCTCTCAACTCATCGTTTCCCACAAAGTGCCTCGTCTGCTTCAAAACAAACGCATCATCGCCCTTGATATGGCCTCGATTGTGGCTGGCACACAATTTCGCGGACAGTTTGAAGAACGCCTCCGTCGCTTGATGAAAGAGCTCAACGCCCATCCCGAAATAGTAATCTTTATTGACGAGATTCATACCATTATTGGTGCAGGGTCAGCTCCCGGTAGTTTGGATGCTGCAAACATCCTAAAACCCGCCTTAGCACGCGGAGAGGTGCAATGTATCGGCGCCACGACCACAAACGAGTATCGTAAAACAATCGAGAAGGACGGAGCCCTAGCCCGTCGCTTCCAGTCGGTGCTCCTCGAGCCCACGACCGCCGAAGAAACCCTGCAAATCCTCCATAACATAAAAGAACGCTATGAGGAGCATCACAATGTGGCCTACACCCCGGAGGCATTGGCAGCGTGTGTGCACCTAACGGAACGCTATATCACCGATCGCTCACTCCCCGACAAGGCCATCGACGCCCTTGACGAAGCTGGAAGTCAGAAGCACTTACTGAGCCTCAATGTGCCAGCAGACATAGTTGCTATGGAGCAGAAAATAGTGGAATTGAAGCAACAGAAAGACCAAGCCGCTAAGGAGCAGGATTACGAACGTGCTGCCCGCTATCGCGATGAATCCGTACAACTCCAAACGCAGTTGAACGAACGCAATCGCCAGTGGCTGTCAGAACAGAAGACATACCGTCAGACCATCACAGAGGACGACATTGCCAACGTGGTGAGCAACATCAGCGGCGTGCCCATACAGCGCGTGGTACAAAGCGAAGCAACGCGTCTGAAAAGCATGAAAGCCGAACTGGAAAGCCGCGTAGTGGCACAGGATACTGCCATAGAGAAGCTTGTGCGTGCCATTACTCGCAATCGTATGGGATTGAAGGGGCACGACCGCCCCGTGGGGACCTTCCTCTTTGTGGGTCCCACAGGCGTTGGTAAGACCTATTTAGTGAAATGCCTAGCCGAGCAGATGTTTGGCCGCAGGGATTCGCTCATACGCATTGACATGAGCGAATATGGCGAGAAATATTCCACCAGCCGCCTCGTTGGAGCCCCTCCGGGATATGTAGGCTACGAAGAAGGTGGACAGCTGACAGAGAAAGTGCGCCGCCATCCATATTCGGTGATTCTACTTGACGAAATTGAGAAAGCACACTCCGATGTCTTCAACACCCTCCTGCAAGTGATGGACGAAGGGCGCATGACAGACGGCAATGGCGTAACGGTGGACTTCCGCAATACGATTATCATCATGACCTCTAACACCGGCACGCGCCAAATTCGCGAATTTGGACAAGGTATCGGCTTCCATACGGGCGAAGTGGGCTCCAACAGCCACCAATATGCAGAAGCGATAGTGAAGAAGGCCCTACAACACCAGTTTGCACCAGAATTCCTCAATCGCTTGGACGATATCATTATGTTTCATCCTTTAGAAAAGACTGATGCACAGAAGATTGCCAAGATAGAATTAGATCTCTTGTGCAAGCGGATAGCTCCCATGAATCTCCACCTCGATCTCTCCACTGCCGCTCTGGACTATGTGGTGGAAAAAGGCTTTGATGCACAATATGGAGCCCGCTCACTGAAGCGCGCCATACAAACAAATGTGGAAGATTGCCTTTGTGATTTGCTCCTCGAGAGTGCCGACAGTCAAGCAGCTCGCACAGTTCGCTTCGACATGGCCGAAGGCGAGCTAAAGGTTAATATCACCGAAGATTCAGTCCACAAGGATAAATCTGCTCAGGCAATCGAAAGATCGAACGACGAGAAAGGTGCGAAAAATAAGTAGCAGCCCCATCTCAGAAATAGTAGAAAAAATAGGAAACGTGAGTAAAAAGTTGTAACTTTGCTCACATCTACAAACAAACACCTAATAGCGAAAATGGAACATACATCTCAACTTCTTACAGAAGCAGCTGACAATATCCGCGTGCTTGTTGCAGCCATGGTAGAGAAAGCAAAATCAGGACACCCTGGAGGTGCCATGGGTGGTGCTGACTTCATCAATGTTCTGTATTCAGAATTCCTTAAGTTCGATCCCGATTGCCCCTCTTGGGAATGTCGCGATCGCTTCTACCTTGACCCTGGGCATATGTCGCCGATGCTCTATGCTCAGTTGATGCTTTGCGGACGCTTCACAATGGACGAGCTCAAGCAATTTCGCCAGTGGGGCTCTCCCACGGCTGGCCACCCCGAACGCAGCGTGGAACGCGGCATCGAAAACACCAGCGGCCCATTGGGACAAGGCCATACCTATGCCGTGGGTGCTGCCATTGCAGCAAAAGCCCTCTATGCGCGTACAGGTAACCCAGGTTTCAAACGCGAGAAGATCTATGCATTCATTTCTGACGGCGGTATCCAAGAGGAAATCTCGCAGGGTGCAGGCCGCATTGCAGGCCACTTGGGTTTGGACAACCTCATCATGTTCTACGACTCCAACGACATTCAGCTATCGACCCCAACGAGCGATGTTATCAGTGAAGACACCGCGCTGAAATATCAGGCGTGGAACTGGAACGTTATTGAGATTGATGGTAACGACCCCGTACAGATTCGAGAAGCCTTGATAAAGGCCACCGAAGAAAGCCAGCGCCCCACTCTTATCATAGGTCATACGATGATGGGAAAAGGAGCGAGAAAGGCCGATGGCAGTAGCTACGAAAAGTGCTGCCAAACTCATGGTGCTCCCCTCGGTGGAGACAACTACATACAGACACTCAAGAATCTATCCGCTGATGTTGACAATCCCTTCCAGGTGAGACCAGCAGTGGAAAAGATGTATGCCGAACGCCTCGAAGAACTGCGCAAAGAGGTGCGTAGCCTACGCGCAGAAGAACAGGCATGGGCAGCAGAGAATCCAACCAAGGCACAGTTGCAAGCCGACTGGTTTGCTAACCGCCTACCTCAGCTGCCATGGGGCGAAATAGAGCATAAAGCCAACTCGGCAACGCGTAATGGTTCGAAGATTATCCTTGCAATGCTCTCCAAACATGTCCCCAATATGATTGTTAGTTCGGCCGACTTGTGCAACTCCGACAAAACTGACGGTTTCTTGGCATACACTACAGAAATCTCCCGTACCAATTTCGCTGGTGGTTTTTTCCAAGCAGGCGTCAGCGAACTGTCGATGGCATGTATCTGCATCGGTATGATGCTTCATGGCGGTATCATCACAGCAATGGGCACATTCTTCGTTTTCTCCGACTATATGAAGCCCGCCATACGCATGGCAGCCTTGATGGAAATCCCCGTGAAATTCATCTGGTCTCACGATGCCTTCCGCGTGGGAGAAGATGGTCCGACTCACGAACCCGTTGAGCAGGAGGCACAAATTCGCCTAATGGAGAAACTGAAAAACCATCACGGCAAAGATAGCGTACGCGTTCTGCGTCCTTGCGACAACCAAGAAAATACGCAGTGCTGGAAGATGGCAATGGAAAATACAGACACGCCTACGGCTCTCATTTTTAGTCGCCAAGACGTGCGCGATCTTCCGGCAGGAACCGACTACACACAAGCTCAGAAAGGAGCCTTTGAAGTCATCAAAGAAGCCCATCCCGATGTTATCCTTGTGGCTAACGGTTCAGAAGTTGGCACCTTGTGCGACACTCAACAGCTACTTCAAAAGGAAGGCATCAAAGCCCGCGTAGTAAGCTGCCCTAGTGAAGGCCTCTTCCGTCGGCAATCTAAAGAATATCAAGATACTCTGCTTCCCAAGAATGTGAAGACATTCGCTCTGACAGCAGGTTTGCCCGTCACAATGGAAGGCCTTGTAGGCCTGCAAGGCCGCATCCATGGACTGAGCAGCTTTGGCTTTAGTGCTCCATACAAAGTGCTCGATGAGAAATTAGGTTTTACTCCCGAGCATATTTATAAGGAAATCGTCGACTTCGTGAAAAACTAAGTTAGTAGATTCATAAATACAACACAGCACATGGGATAGACCTCCAACGAGGTAATATAACCTCCATGTGCTGTGTTATTTATATAAGGTCGGAGAAAATATAGTCGGAGATAAAAATCCCAGAACGTGTGAGACGTAAATGATTATTGACACATTCCAAAGCCCCATTATCTATAAACGGCTTAGCGCGTAGCAGAAGCAGATGGCGCTTATCAGACGGCACCTCCTCCAGGTTGAGCCCTTGCATCATCCGCATACGCGTGAAGACGAGTTCCTCGAATCTCTCCTCCTCCGTTAAGTTTTCAACCGAATGAGGAGGAAGTCCAGGAGCAGCTATATAAGCCCGCAGATCGGCGTTATTGCTGCGACGGGTACGCCCATCAAAGCTATGTGCCCCAGGTCCGCAGCCAATATATGGCAGGCCTTGCCAATAGCTAGAATTGTGTTGAGAGCGAAAGCCTTCACGAGCGAAATTAGAAATCTCATAGTGCTCAAAACCTTTGTATTCAGTCATTTCTATCAAGGATTGAAACATCGAAAGCTCCATATCTTCCTCCACCTCTTTAACCTGCCCTTTCTCCCAGAGTTTGAAGAGTGCAGTCCCTTCCTCTATCATCAAGCAATAGCTCGAAAGGTGCGTAATAGAGAGCGATAAAGCCAACTGCACATCCTCTCTCCATTCCTCCAGCGTCTCATTAGGGAGCCCATAGATAAGATCAATACTGATATTCTTTATCCCCACACTATTTATCCGCTCAACAGCCTGAATAGCCTCTTGAGCAGTATGACGTCTATTTAAGAATTTCAAACGTTCATCGTTGAATGTCTGAATCCCCAAACTAACGCGATTCACGCCCCAACTGGTAAGCTCCATAGCAAATTCCTGCGTAACATCATCGGGATTAACCTCCATCGTTATTTCAGCATCAGACAACAGAGAGAAATTGTGATGGATTGTTTCAAAAATCTGCGAAAACTGCGAGAGCGTTAACTGTGATGGAGTGCCACCACCAAAGTAGATAGTAGAAAGCTCCTCGCCACGATAGACTTTCAATTCCCGACAAAGAGCATCCGTGTACAGCTGACTCATTTCTATCCCTAAAGTTGTGGAATAGAAGTCACAATAAATGCAGCGTTTACGACAAAAAGGAACATGAATATATAATCCCAGCATGAGTAAATTTTTCGTCTAAATTACAACATTATTTTTAGGTAAAAAGGAAAAACACTAAATTTGCATAAAAGACTTGTGTCATGTATCTAACAGTGAATAATGCTTCTGCTGGCTCTGGAAAGACATTTATATTGTCAGCAGAATATGTAGCCGACTTGATAGCTGAACTTCATACAACTATTGGAGCCGGCAAAATCCCTGCCTATGCCATCAATGCCCATCGTCGCATCTTGGCTATAACCTTCACAAACAAGGCAACAGCAGAAATGAAAGTACGCATACTGCAATATCTGTATGCGCTCTCTCAACAGCAAGACAAAGCCTTCCTCGAAAAAGTAAAGGAAATACTTGCATCGTTCTCCATCAACGTTTCAGACCAACAGATTGCCGTTCTTACACGAAAAGCACTTATAGATGTCTTACACGACTATAACCATTTCCATGTAATCACTATTGACTCCTTCTTCCAAAAACTGCTTTCTTCGTTAGCTCGAGAACTCAACCTACCAGCTAACTTAAAAGTGGATATCAACAATAATGAGGCGATAGGAGAAGCTGTAGACTTACTACTGCGCGATCCTGAGCCTTCAGAACTTGGCTGGTTAAAAACCTATATCAACCAGCGCAATACAGACGCGCAGAACTGGAATATAGCAGAAGAAATAAAGAAGTTTGCTTATAAAAATCTCCTATTAGAAGACTACCAACTACTCCCCGAAGCTGAAAAGTTTTTTATTGCTGATAATGCAAAGATGAATGATTTCATTAAGAGCCTGCGTAAAATCCTTAGTGACATCGGTGAGCAGTTTAACAATACTCTGCAGCAAATAAAAGATGAATTTGAAGCCACCCTTGAAGAGCATAGTAACTCACGTAGCATAAAGCCATATTTTAAGAATATGCCTAAAGCACCGAAAGAGGCCATGGAAAAAATTCTAAATGGCGATGTAAAACTTCTATTGAAGAAAGCGCAAGAAAATGCTGAATTGTGCTCATTAGAAACAAACTTCATCGAACAACTAAATGAGTTAGAAAAGGTTCGAAAGGAATATGAAGAACTTTCTAACACAGTTGCTCTTATGCTGAAAAATCTAAGCCCTCTACGTTTACTAAATGCCATAGAGAAAAAACTTGATATTGTCAATCAAGAGCACAATCGGTTCTTGTTAACAAAGACTAAACTTCTGTTCCATACCTTCATTGACGATCAAGATGCTCCTTTCATTTTCGAAAAAACAGGAAATCAATATAAGCACATCTTGATTGATGAATTCCAAGATACAGCTAAAACTCAATGGAACAATATTTGCCATTTGCTTTTTAACTCCATGTCAGAAGGAAATACCAACTTAATTGTAGGCGATATTAAGCAGAGCATATACCGTTGGAATGGTGGGGATTGGAGACTACTCATGAATATGAGTAAAAATCCTAAACTGGCCTTGCTAGGAGATATAAAAACAGAAACACTAAATGACAACTATAGAAGTAAGAGTAATATTGTACACTTCAATAATAAATTCTTCATTGAAGCAGCAAAACAGCTCGATGAAGAATCTAACACCACCCTTCTAAGAGAGATTTACACAAAAGAAACCACTCATCAAATACCTAAAAAAGGACAAGGTGGATATGTGTATGCATGTATTTCAGAAGAAAGAGAAACTCCAGCATTTTCTGACGAGGATTCCTCTCTGTCTGCTCAAATGCACAAACTCCATCGAGCAGGTGTTGCCTGGAAGGATATGTGCATCCTTATTAGAAAAAGAAACGATGCAGCAAAAATCATAGAAAACATCACTGACATTGAGTTTGTTTCTGATGAAGCCTTTGCACTCGGTAGCTCCCTAGGTGTACAGCTCATCATTCACCTTTTGCGTATCTTGGATAATGAAGAAGATACAGCCGCTATATACTTTGTTATAAAGGCCTATGAGGAGTATATTCTTCAGGCAGAACCATCACATAGCAACAAGTTAGAAGATCTCCCCCAAGATTTCTCTTCTGACATTGACTACCTACGAAAGATGCCTCTCTATGAGCTGATACTTCGCCTCATAGAGATATTCCAACTTGACCAGCTAAAAGAGGGCTCTACCTATATCCTCTCACTCCTCGACCAAATCCTAGATTATATCAGTAATAATCCCCATACTATCAATAGCTTCTTACGAAAATGGGAGAATACATTTCAGAATAAGTCCATCCCATCCTCTAAAGTAGATGCAGTTAGAATTCTGACAATTCATAAATCAAAAGGCCTTGAATTCCATTCTGTCTTTATTCCAGATTGCACATGGGAGTTAGACACAACAAACAGTGATCATCGTTCCTTTCTCTGGTGGGATAATCCCTTTATCAAAAAAGAGGATATGCCACATATCCCCATCAGCCCAAGCTCTCAAGCTAAAACTTCAAAATTCAAAACGCAATACGAAGAAGAAATGAACCAACGTCATGTTGATAATCTCAACTTGGCCTATGTTGCTTTCACGAGACCGAGATACAATCTTTTTCTATGGGCTAATACAAAGGGCAAAAAAACAAAGGATAATATGGGACTCTTGCTAGCTTCCACGCTCAAAGCCTTATATAACACAAATCCAATAGAACTTCAAAATGTCCCTCCCTCCCTAACGCACGAGCAAATAGAATCCTCATCTATCTATACAATAGGAACACCCGAAGTTCCTGAAATGAAGGCAGCAAATAAAGTAGAGAAAAGCGACAACCCTTTTGTTTATACGCCCCAAGAGAAACCCTTTTTCTTTAAGACCTTCCCTGCCCGCCTATCCTTCTGCCAGTCAAATGATTCTTTAGAGTTTATGACTGAGCTACAGGGGGAAGATTCCTCTAAATTTAAGATGATGGATCGTGGAAAGATTTTCCATAGAATCATGCAAGAAATAAAAGTTTCCGAAGATATGCCAAAAGCAATCAAGCACTTATCCAAACTTGGCATAATTTCTGAAGATGAAATAGAGAGGTTTCAAAATATCTTTTCAGAGTATTTATCCGCACATCCAGAATGGTTCGATGGATCGTGGGATGTATTTACAGAAACAACACTTCTCAAAAATGGAAGCGCAGAGCATCGCGCAGACAGAATAATGGTAAGGGGCGATGAAACCATTATTATAGACTTCAAGTTCGCTCAAAAGGAAGAAAAGAAACATATTCTACAGGTGCAAGAGTACATGAAATTACTAATGGATATTCGTCCACATGTAAAAGGCTATCTTTGGTACGTGGACAAAGATTTAACTATCCCTGTTGAATTATAATTCTCGTACCTTTATCATTCAATCAAAAACTAAAGATAATGAAATACTTCCTTGAATTAGTAGCTCAAGACATAATAGCTAAAGCGCAGTACTCTAACGATTTATCACGACTTGTTTTAGTTTTTCCTAATAAACGTGCTAGCCTATTCTTTAATCGCCATCTAGAAAGTCTACTCAAAGGGAAAGCTATTTGGGCTCCACAATATATGACTATCAGTGAGCTTTTCAAATCGTTCTCCCACAAAACTCTAGCCGACGATATTGAAGTCATTTGTCGCCTATATAATATATATGTGTGCAAAACACATTCAAAAGAAAGTCTTGATCATTTTTATAGCTGGGGGGAACGCCTCTTAGCCGACTTTGATGATATCGATAAGAATCTCTCTCTCGAACATGATGCACAGAAAGTATTTTGCAATATCAGTGATCTAAAAAAACTAGAGGACGATGGCTATATCACGCCCGAGCAACGCGCCGAATTATATGCTTTCTTTCATAAACACGTAAAAGGAGATTCCGGTATTCACGCTAAATTCTTTGAAGTTTGGGACCATTTGTACGATATCTATATAACTCTCAACGATGAACTTTCTGCTAAGGGGGAAGCCTATGAAGGAGCACTCTATCGAGACGTAGTAAAGGAACTCAAGCAGGGTGTCATCAAATGTCCCAAAGAAGTAAAACAATATGTTTTTGTAGGTCTTAATGTTCTCGATTATGTGGAACACGAATTACTGACATGGCTTAATCAACAACAAAAAGCACGCTTCTATTGGGACTATGATAACTTCTACGTATCCGAACACAATGAATACGAAGCAGGTATCTTCATCAGAGAAGATCTTCGTGAATTCCCCAATGAGTTACCAGCAGAACATTTCAATAACCTATCTCAACCAAAGGAAGAATTTGAAATCGTACAAGCACCAGGCGAAAATATACAAGCCTTTTCTGTCGCCGATTGGCTACAACTATCACGCGGACATCTCGACTTACAGAATCAGCCTCGTACAGCCATCATTCTCTGTAATGAAGAATTAACCGAACCGGTTCTCCATGCATTGCCAGCGATTGTTGGTGAGAATAAAGACGGAACAGATACAATGGAACTAAAGGTGAATATCACCAAAGGTTTCCAACTGACGCATACTCCTGTCTATACCCTCATTGACCAACTCCTAAATATTGCAGAACATTCGCAACGTAAGCGTTCGCAAAAACACCTGCTACAAATCATTCAATTTGTTATTGAACGAGCATCACGTAATTTATTGCAAAGCAACGAACAAGAAAAAACAGACGCGAGCAACAAGCATCAATTCATATCGCTTCTTTATACTGAAGCATATTACAAAGTTCATACTACGCTTGAACGCTTTATTGTTTTACTTCGTAACAAGACTTTACAAGTCACAACCTTCACACTCCACCGCCTCATCAAACAAGTCTTGAGCAAGCTCTCTATTCCATTCCATGGAGACCCTATTGATGGTATTCAGGTAATGGGACTTCTAGAATCACGTAATCTCGACTTTGACAACGTACTTCTACTATCGGCCAATGAAGGAAATATTCCTAAGCTTGAATCAGAAAACTCCTTCATTCCTTACACCCTACGCAAAGCATTCAATCTGACTTGTTCGGAGAAGAGAAATGCCGTATATGCTTACTATTTCTATCGCCTCCTTCAGAGACCTAGTAAGGTGCGCATACTCTACAATTCTACAACAGACATTGCCACTGCCGAGCCTTCACGTTTTCTCCAACAGATAGTAGTTTCTAAAATCTACGATAATATCCACCACGAAACGTTGGTGGATATTCCCCAAAGAGAGGCATTAAGCGAAGATCCTATTCAAAAGCCCGACAATCTCTTTGATATCCTCAATCCATTGGGAAGAAACGGAGAACGCAGAATGCTCTCCCCTTCTTCCTTGAACGCTTATATCGAATGTCCTCTCAAGTTCTATTACCAAAAGGTAAAAAAACTAAGACTCCCTACCCCTGCTCCTGATGATATAAAAGCCAATAGTTTTGGTAATATTTTTCATACTTCCGCCGAGCTGCTCTATAAGGAAATTTGCGGATACAATAAGGAAAAAAACAAATACAATACTCCTATTATTTCAAAGTCGGATTTAGAATCTTGGCTCTCCTCATCAAAGGAGATAAAACTCCGTCAATTTATCTTTCAGGCATATAAAAAAGAAGGATTATTGCCCAATGCGCTCGTAACAGAAATTGTGCTCACCTATTTGCACAATCTCCTCAAGTTTGACAGTAAATTTGAGTTTCTAAAAATCTTGACACTCGAAGAACCTCATGGGACAAAAATCGATGTGATGGTCAATGGGGTGAAACGCGAGTTTGCCGTTGGAGGTTTCGTAGACCGTCTTGATATTGCTACTCTTCCTAATGAGAATCCCACAGTGAGAATTGTCGATTACAAAACAAGCTCACAGGAGCAAACCGCAAAAGATGTAGAGGAACTCTTTAACACAGACGGCAAAGCACACCCCGGATATTTGTTCCAAACATTGCTCTACGCCTTAGCGGTGAAGGAGAAATTCACGGAAATAAATCAATTTTCCTCAGTCCTCTTCTATCCGCACTTCTCAACAAAAGAAAATTATGACCCAAGAATTATTATTGGAAAAAGTGATAATAAAAACATTCAAGAGCAAATATTTAAAGACTTCGAAGGAAAACTAAAGCATCTCATTGAAGACCTTCTCGACCCGTCTATACCCTTCATTGCTACCCCCTCTAAAGATAGCTGCAAATGCTGTGACTTCTATCGTCTTTGCGGCCAAGCCATAAAAGAAAACATATGATACTCCCCATTATAAGTCCAGAGATTTCAAGCATTATAAACAACTATCATGCTGGAATTATTGAAGCTATTGTGAACAATCAGCCCACATCTTCTCAGCTCTCTGAAGAAATAAGATCATGCTCATCTTGGCTTCAAGAGAACTTCACGACCGATTCCATCAAAGAACGTTCTGGCATTGCTGCAACGCGAGCTGCCTATAAAGCAGCAAGAAAAGATCCTAGCAGATATCGCCCATCGTGCGAACAATTGGCCCGAAGAGTGTTACAAGGTAAAGATCTCTATTCCATCAGTATGTTAGTTGACCTTGGCAACCTCATTTCGCTTCAGAGCGGCTATAGTGTAGCTGTGCTTGATGCAGCCCATATCAAAGGAAATACTATCACCTTTGGCATTGGTCGTGAGGGCGAAGACTATGAGGGCATAGGCCGGGGACCGCTCAATATAGCCCACTTGCCTGTTTGGCGAGATGAACTAGGAAGCTTTGCTACACCAACGAGCGATAGTGTGCGAACGCAGTGTGAGCTAACAACAGAGAAGATTCTCATCATCATCAATGGTTTTGATGGAGACGTTAAACATCTTACAGAAACTATGGTTTACACAGAAAAACTACTTTTACACTTCTGTGAAGCTGAAGAAATATATTCAGCTATATATCCCTAAAACTGTATATCTATCAGCTCATAACAAATAATTATTCAACCTAATAACATCTCTATTCGGAATGATACCCAATCTAAAAGAAGTTGTATTTCGCGATACCCCCTTTGCAGAACTCATGCACAAACGCATCTACAATGTCCTTCTAATAGCAACAAAATATGATGCTTTTATGCTGGAAGATGATGGACGTGTAGACGAACAAATTTTCAATGAGTACAATTCTTTGGGCTTACGCTATCCTCCTCGCTTTACACAGGTAACATCAGAAGAGGAAGCGCTCATAGAGTTAGCAGATCGCCATTTCGAACTCGTCATCGTTATGCCGAATATGGATAACCGAGACACTTTCGCGTCAGCAAAGGACATAAAACAACAGTATCCTGATATTACTATTGCAGTGTTAACTCCTTTTTCAAAAGAAGTAACACGAAGAATGGCTAAAGAAGATCTCTCAACAGTTGACTATGTATTTTCGTGGTTAGGAAATGCAGACCTCCTTCTTGCAATAATCAAACTTATAGAGGATAAATGGAATGCTGAGCATGACACGCATGAGGCTTCCGTACAGAACATTCTTTTGGTAGAAGACAGTGTTAGATTCTATTCGGCAGCTCTCCCACTTCTCTATCATTTTGTATTAGAACAGAGTTTGGAGTTTTCTAAAGAAGCTCTCAACGACCAACTCAAGACTATGAGAATGCGTGGTAGACCTAAAATTCTATTGGCGCGCTCCTACGAAGAGGCTCAAGAACTTTTAGAAAAGTTTGATGATAACATCCTTGGAGTTATCTCTGATATGAGCTTTATGCGTAATGGAGAAAAAGATCCTATTGCAGGAGCGCATCTTGGAGAATACATTAAGAGTAAAGACCACCACATTCCACTGATATTAGAATCGAGTGAGGATAGCAATATACAATATGCTCACAAACTTGGGGCTTCTTTTATCAGTAAAAACTCTAAAAGCTATCCTCAAGACCTCCGCTCTGAAATAACAAAGCATTTCGGCTTTGGTGATTTTATCATTATAGACCCCAACACGCATCAGCCCATACATCGTATCAAATCGCTTCATGATTTACAACTCTATATTTGGAAAATTCCTGAGAAATCTCTGCGTTATCATCTAAGCCACAACCACTTTAGCCGCTTCTTCTTTAGCCGTGCTATGTTCCCGCCAGCAGTGGTACTAAAACACATAGATGTGGAAGAATACACAAATATGGATGAAGCCCGTCAGCTTATCTTCGATTTGATTGTAGAATACCGACACATGAAGAACGAAGGAGTAGTAGCAATCTTTCAAAAAGATCGCTTCGACGAGTATGCTTCCTTTGCGCGCATTGGCCATGGCTCATTGGGTGGTAAAGGACGTGGCCTAGCATTTATGTCAGCAATGGTACGTCGGTATCCGCGATTGTCTACACAAACTTTTACCGTAAACATCCCTAAGACGGTTGTTGTTTGTACAGATATCTTCGATGCTTTTATGGAAGAGAACGAGCTCTATCCTCTTGCGCTAAGCAATGCTAGCGATGAAGAAATACTAGCCACTTTTGAGCAGGCCACACTGCCAAATCAAGTGTTGGAAGACTTGCTCTCTTTGCTGAATATAGTACATGGACCTATTGCTGTTAGATCTTCTTCATTGTTGGAAGATTCTCATTATCAGCCATTTGCTGGCATCTATTCTACATATATGATTCCGCATATCGAGGATCAAAAAGAAATGATGCGACTCTTGAGAGGTGCTATAAAGGCTGTGTATGCAAGTGTCTTCTACCGTGCGAGTAAAAACTATCTCACAGCTACTCAGAATCTCATAGACCAAGAAAAGATGGCGATTGTTATTCAAGAAGTAGTTGGAACAAAACATAACAATCTATTCTATCCTACGATGAGTGGTGTAGCTCGCTCTCTTAATTTTTATCCTCTTGGACATGAGCAAGCAGAAGATGGTATTGCCAACATTGCTTTTGGGTTAGGAAAGTATATTGTCGATGGTGGACAGACACTTCGCTTTTCTCCAAAACATACAAATCATATACTTCAACTCTCTACACCTGAATTGGCATTAAAAGAAACGCAAACTCATTTTTTTGCACTTGATTTGGACAATCTAGCTCCAAAATTTAGTACCAGTGAAGCGTTTAATCTTCTCAGCCTAAAAGTTACTGATGCACGAGAGAATATGAGTCTGCAACAAGTGGCATCAACTTATGATTTCAATGACCATCGAATTATTCCTGGGGCTCAAAAAACAGGACGCCTTCTCATAACCTTCGACAGATTACTCCATTATTCTCCTTTTCCCGTTGCTAAGACCATAGAAAGTCTACTTAACATTGGACGCAATGAAATGGGGCGACATGTAGAAATAGAATTTGCTCTTGATGTCTCCAATTATGAAATAGCACATTTCTATCTTCTACAGATTCGTCCCATTGTAGACAATCGAGAAGATCTTGGAGAGGATATTATTATAAAAAATGAAGATTTTTTATTGATTTATTCAGAGAATGTCCTAGGTAATGGCATTGTTTCAGATATACAAGATATAGTCTATGTGCCATCAGCCAATTTTGATGCAGCAAAAAATCAAGAGATAGCACAACAAATTGCAGAAATCAACGAACGACTAGCTGCAGATGGTAAAGAATATGTTCTCATTGGTCCAGGACGCTGGGGCTCTTCTGACCCTTGGTTGGGTATTCCCGTACAATTTTCACAAATCAGTGCAGCAAGAACAATTGTAGAGTGTGGTCTCCCCAATTATAGAGTAGATCCTTCTCAGGGTACACACTTCTTCCAAAATCTTACAAGCCTGGGTATTGGTTATTTCACCATCACTCCCTCCACTGGCGATGGATCATTCGATGAAGAATGGCTTACCCAACATCCAGCTTTATTTGAAACTCCTTTTGTACGCCATGTCCATTTGCCAGTACCTTTGATAATCAAAATGGATGGTCATCACAGCAAAGGAGTAATTTTGAGAGGACAAAATAAACCAGATCTTCTATCGAACATCTCAAAGTAGTTAACCCAAACTCAATAATTAGAATAATATATTAAAGCTTTTTTCTATTACAACGATCTATTTGTTTTTTTATCAACTAATCAATGAGTGTTTTTCTTAAAATTATTTATAAATCACTATTTTTTATGCAGTTTATTAGCTGTCAATAACTTCTTTCTGTATTTTTGCGAGCATAGAAGTTCAGATGTCACATGAAGAAGTCTACCATTTGGGCCATTGCCTCAGTTATGGGAATTTCATTTCTTTCCCTACTCTATCTGCAAACACGGTATTTGCAAGAGGTTATCGATATACGCCGAGAACAAATTGAGGCGGTTGTCACCCGATCTATGGCACAAGCGGCACGCGATATCGAAATTGATGAGACGCAAGAACGTCTCCGAAAACAAAGTGAAATTCCAGAAGATTCAACTCAAGCAAAATCTCTTGATGATGTAGAAAAGAAATTTGCTAATTTCCACACTTCGTCAGGCATTCCTAAGGCCTTCCTCCCAGAAAATTTCAATGATAGTTCTTCAACTGATGAATTTAAGGCAAAAATTCGCGAAGCATACTTATATAAAAAAGGATTGCTTGATGAAGTGGCTTATGCTGCATTATATAAATCTAGCGACGAACCTCTAGCCAAGCGTGTAGCAAATATAGATTCAAAGTTGAAACAAGCATTTATTAATAATGGCCTTAGACTAAATAACGATTTCACATACCACTATGTGGTTCTCAATGCCAACGGAGATACAATTATAAAATGCCCCGACTATGACCCGCAAGGATCAGAGAATAGTTATAGGCAAGAACTCTTTGAACACGATCCGCGCCCTAAGATGGGAGTTCTGTATGTGCACTTTCCCAATATGCAGAAATATATATTTCTGAGTGTACGCTTTATCATTCCTGCCATTATCTTCACGCTAATATTGTTATGTATGTTTGTATTTACAATTTACACCATCTTCCGACAAAAGAGACTGACAGAAATCAAGAACGATTTCATAAACAATATGACGCATGAGTTTAAAACACCAATTTCAACAATATCTCTTGCTGCACAAATGCTCCAAGATCCATCAGTTACAAAGAGTGGAGATATGTTAAAGCATCTCTCAGGTATTATCAATGATGAAACAAAACGCTTGCGTTTTCAAGTGGAGAAAGTACTTCAAATGTCAATGTTCGATGAAAAGGGAGGTACATTCAAGCGAAAAGAGGTTGACATTAACAACCTATTGAAGGATGTAACAGATACGTTCCGATTAAAAGTAGAAACTAATGGAGGCAGTCTAAAAACTCATTTAGAGGCTGCAGATACCATAGTGTTTGTTGACCAGATGCACATGACAAATGTTATCTTCAATTTGCTTGACAATGCAATAAAATATAAATCAGCGGACAAAAAGATCGAATTGACGATAGATTCGTATAATAAAGGAGATAAAATTTATATAAGTATCCAAGATAATGGCATCGGCATAAGAAAAGAAGATTTAAAAAAAATATTTGAAAAGTTCTATCGTTCACATACAGGCAACCGACACGATGTTAAGGGATTTGGCCTAGGACTAGCTTATGTAAAAAAAGTGATAGACTATCACAAAGGAAATATCCACGCAGAAAGTGACTATGGTAGAGGAACAAAATTTATAATAAGTCTCCCTATCATCAAAAAATCATAAATCAATAAATATAAACCCGCCGGCCTAATTTAGGCAAGCACAAAAAATAAAAAACTATGGAAGAGAAAAACAGAATCAGAATTCTCCTCTGCGAAGACGAAGAAAATCTTGGACCGCTGCTCCGCGAGTACCTACAAGCTAAAGGCTTTGACACAGAACTGGCAGTGGATGGAGAAGAAGGGTATAAGATCTTTATGACTGAAAAATTTGATCTGTGCATTTTAGATGTTATGATGCCTAGAAAAGATGGGTTTACACTTGCTAAAGAAATTAGATCTATCAATGAATTCATTCCAATTATTTTCTTAACGGCCAAGACGCTGAAAGAAGATATCCAAACAGGTTTTAAAATTGGTGCTGACGACTATGTTACCAAGCCATTCTCTATGGAAGAACTTCGTCTCAGAATTGAGGCTGTAATGCGTCGGGTGAGCAACAAACAAAATCGTGCACTTTCCTTCTATAAAATTGGTTCTTATGAATTTGACACAAAGAAGCAGACACTAGTGCGCGGTGATAAAGTTCAAGATCTCACCACTAAAGAAAGTGAACTTCTAAATCTTTTATGCGCACACGCAAATGATGTCCTCTTACGTGACGATGCTTTAAAAGCAATCTGGCTGGACAACAACTATTTCAACGCTAGATCTATGGACGTATACATCACACGCCTCCGTAAGCATTTACAGGAAGATGAGAATGTGCGCATCATCAATGTACATGGAAAAGGCTATCGCTTGATTATGCCAGATGGAGAATAACTCCTAGGATAAAATCAATAAATACTGGATTTAACGATTTGGTTGGGAATAAGGTTCTACAGATAGAGAAAAATCGTTAAATCCATCTTTTTTTGATGACTTCAAACTACCTTTGTACACAAAACGACTGAATATGAGACAAAGAATATATAGTATCCTGCTCGTGATTGTAGTAATGAGTAGCTTTTTCCAATCTTGTAGCGATAATGATTCGTATGCAGAAAAACGAGAACAAGAGAAAAAGCAGATCCAAGCTTTTCTAAAAACTGGAGCTTTGGTTGTAGATAAAGATTCAGGTGATTCCTTGATATATGTCCCACCCATCAAGACTATCACAGAAAGTCAATTCTATGCCAACGATTCAACGACTGATGTATCTAAGAACGAATATGTGCTCTTCGCAGGTACAGGTGTATACATGCAGATTGAACGTAAAGGAACAGGAAAGAAACTTGAATCGGGAGAAACCGCAACGGTTATTTGTCGCTATACAGAATTTAATATAGCCACAGATAGTATCCAAACTTCCAATAATGTTCTTACTTATGAAGGTCATCCAGACATCATGATTGCACAGAACACTTATGGGACACTTTCTGGAACTTTTGCAAGTGGTGTTATGAAAACTTTCTATGGTAGTTCGGTACCTTCCAGTTGGCTAATTCCTTTACAATTCATTAATCTAGGACGCCAGATTTCAGACACATCAGAAATAGCTAAAGTACGATTGATTGTCCCTAGTACACAAGGGCAATCCAATGCGGCACTTTATACTAATATTTATCCATGCTATTACGAAATAACTTATCAGCGTGGCCGATAAATTGCACTAAGACAGACTAAGGAGATTGCAAAATCATGAAATCACGCGTTTCTGATTTTGCAATCATTTTTTTAACAGAGACACAAATTCTTGTGGCAGAAAAGAAATATATGCGATGCGAAAAATAGAATTACTAGCCCCTGCAAAAAATGCAGAAATCGGAATCGAAGCCATACGGCACGGAGCAGATGCAGTTTATATAGGACCACCAGCTTTTGGTGCTCGGGCTGCTGCAGGAAATAGCATCGAAGATATTAAGCGTTTATGTGATTTTGCACATCTATTTGGAGCGGCTATTTACATAACGTTTAACACTATATTATACGATGACGAATTAGCTGAAGCTGAAAGAATGATTTATCAACTTTATGAAGCAGGGGCCGATGCTTTGATCGTGCAAGATCTCTCACTGCTAAAGATGAATCTACCTCCTATTGCGCTTCATTCCTCAACACAAATGGATATGACAAATGTAGAGAAAGCACAATTCATGGAAAAGATGGGATTTTCTCAGATTGTTTTAGCTCGTGAGTCATCAATAGATGAAATCAAAAAGTTTTATGACGCGGTAGATATTCCTCTTGAAGGTTTTATCCATGGAGCATTATGCGTAAGCTATTCTGGGCGTTGCTATGTATCAGAATCATGTTTTGGGAGAAGTGCAAACAGAGGACATTGTGCACAATTCTGTAGATTATCCTTCAATCTTATTGATGCCATGGGGAATATCATCCAAAAGGACAAGCATCTTTTGTCCTTACAAGATATGAACAGAAGTGCTTCTATCGAAGAAATGATGGATGCAGGTATATCCTCTTTCAAAATTGAAGGACGACTTAAAGATCTTAACTATGTAAAGAATGTGACTGCATTCTATCGGCAAGCAATTGATAAGGTAATTGATAAGCGCCAAAACGATTATTGTCGTACCTCTTATGGCATTTCTACCTACACCTTTACACCCCAGTTAAGTAAAAGCTTCAATCGAGGATTCACAGAATACTTTCTTCATGGGCGCTCTAAAGTGCACAATTTTTCAACCCCTAAAGCACGAGGAGAATTTGTGGGTACGATTGAGAGGTCAAATAGAGATGCTTTCTACCTAAAAGAAGATAGCAATATTGCGGCAGGTGATGGACTGTGCTTCCTGAATAGTTTTGGAAAACTAGAAGGCTTCCGCGTCAATAAAGTTGTGAATAGTGCAATTTTTCCAGGTCGCTCTATACGCATCTCTCGAGGGACTAAAATTTTCAGAAATCTCGATATAAAATTTGATACAATACTGCAGAAGACTTCTGCGGAACGCAAGATTCAAATAGAGATGATACTTAATGAAACTCCAGAAGGATTTTCCATAACTATTACAGATGAGAAAGGATACAAAATAGCAAAAGATTTTATCATAGAAAAAATAATGGCGAATACTCCGCAACGCGAAAATATCATTAAGCAATTATCCAAATGGGGCAATACCATCTTCGCCGTTAAAACATTCAGCTTGAATACAGAAAAGTATTTCATCCCTTCCTCTATTCTTTCAACTTGGCGACGAGAAATGGAACAGCTGCTAATTGAAGAATATCAAAAAATGTATCAACGACAGCAGCGAAGACAAGTAGCAAAAGATTCTAGCTATTATATACAAAAATTGGATTATACAGCCAATGTGGCCAACCATCTTGCTAAAGATTTCTATACAGAGCACGGTGTCAATCATATTGCTCCTGCATTTGAAATAAAACCTCCACAGTCGCCCATTTTGATGACCTGTAGACATTGTATTCGCTATGCACTTGGACATTGCCCACAAAAGCATAGCGCTCCTCTTCCGTGGAAAGAACCATTGTACTTGCAATCATCTGATGGTAGACGTTTTCGTTTAAAATTTGACTGCGCGAAATGCGAGATGCAGGTCCTTCATTCATAATAGAATAGTGCTATATAAATATCCTTACTACGTCAATCGTAGCACTTAGTGTATTTTTATTTTGACCTCTTCATTAATAGGATTCATTGATTAGAATATATCCTTGCTCAGGCTTTTGTAATATAGATACATAACTTTCATAAAGTTTTTTGCATATAATACGAGATATATAAAATCCTGTTATTTTGCTGCAGTCAATGTATAGCCCTAAAATGTATATTACTTTCTAGTATAACATTACTCATTTTCTAGATTTAGATAGATAGGATGCGACAGATTATTCATTCTCTTTTCTTTCTCGTGATAGCTTCACTATTGTCCAGCTGTTACTATTCTCATCCTAATAAATTGGATCATTGGGTTTCCACAGATGATCAATATGTAGATTCTGTAAACTTTATGATAGCTCATCACTATTGGGAAGGATATAACTTTGAGACGACAGATTCTCTTCAATTAGCTCCGACACTTCCAGGAGCGGACGGAGAAAAAGGAATTTCTCATCTCATAGTAAAAGCCAAAGAACACCTTGTTGTTGCTGACATCCAATATGTTCCAACAGATACTATTGATTCTGTGTGGGTTAAAGTGGCAAGTGAACAGTTTACACAAGGATGGGTACACGAAAAAACATTATTAAGTAAAGCCACTCCTAGTGATCCAATTTCTAAGTTTATCAACAATTTCAGCAACAGCCGAACACTTATATTTATGAGCCTCTTGGGATTATTCATCTTACTTTTCGTACTCCAAATGATATGGAAAAACAAAAGTCAGCAAAGCTTCTCTCGCCTGTTCTATCATTCAACAGGATTGCTGGCTCCAGGAGGCTGGAATGGAGCTTTTAGAAGCATATATCCAACGCTGCTGTGCATTACAATCTCTGGAGCAGCTACATTATACGGAAGTATTCAAAAATTTGTCCCAACAACATGGGTAGAGTTTTACTTCCACCCCACTATCAACCCATTCTCTCTAGAACTCCCGCCCATCTTAGTTCTTTTTATAATCAGCGTTTGGTTTATCTTTATTATCTGGTGCACGGTAGTTATAGATTTGTGGCATCATGAACCGTTTCAACAAGTAGTTATTCATTCTATAGGACTTGCTTGCATCTGTGTGATTCTTTATCTAATCTTTACCATTACTGTTCAAATTTATGTAGGCTTTCCTCTCCTCTTGACTTATTGGATTTATGCTATTTTGCGGTATCGCAATCAACACTATATAACACTGCATTGTGGCAATTGCGGAGCAGAAATACCTCAGCTAGGAATCTGCCCATATTGTGGCGCAATCAACAAATAGTTGCTCACTCTCGATAACATTATTGAGTAATGATATATTATTTAATGAGGAATTAGCAGAATATATTTTATTTTCTTGTTTCAATCTGAAAGAATACATAACTTTGACCTCAGAATTTTGAATATATATGTTCATGACTCAGAAAAGCAGTTTAGTATCCATTGCTCATCTCTCTAAGTCTGATTTGACTTACTTGTTAGAGATGGGGAAGGAGTTTGAGAGACATCCTAATCGCAAAATTCTGGATGGAAGAATTATTGCCACCTTATTTTTCGAACCTAGCACACGCACAAGGCTCTCTTTTGAGACGGCAGCAAATCGACTTGGCGCAAAGATTATAGGATTCTCTGATCCAAAAGTTTCGAGTTCCACAAAAGGAGAAACATTAAAGGACACAATAATGATGGTGGCCAACTACTCCGATGCTATTGTGATGCGTCACCATTTAGAAGGTGCAGCACTGAGAGCTAGCGAAGTTTCACCCGTACCCATAGTAAATGCAGGAGATGGGAGTCACCAACATCCATCCCAAACATTGCTTGACCTTTATTCCATTCAGCAAACACAAGGCTCTTTGGAAAATCTCAACATATTTTTGGTAGGTGATTTAAAATATGGACGTACAGTTCACTCTCTAATTATGGCTATGCGTCATTTCAATCCTACTTTTCATTTCATTGCTCCAAAAAGTTTAGAGATGCCCGCAGAATACAAATACTACTGCAAAAAGCACGGTATAAGATATACAGAAACAGAAGAATTTAATGAAGATGTTATATCAAAGGCTGACGTCCTTTATATGACTAGAGTTCAAAAAGAACGCTTTACAGATCTTATGGAGTACGAAAGGGTAAAAGACACTTACATACTACAACGCCGGATGCTTTGTAAAGCAAAAGAGAACATGAAGATTCTTCATCCACTACCTCGCGTGAATGAAATTTCGCAAGATATTGACGATAATCCACACGCTTACTATTTCCAGCAGGCTAAGAATGGGCTTTATATGCGTGAAGCAATCCTCTGTCATGTTCTTGGCATAACATTAAACGATATAAAGTCTGATAAAACGATTCTTGATATTTAACTATGAAAAAGGAACTACAGGTTGCAGCGTTAGATAATGGGACTGTTATTGACCATATTCCTAACAATAAACTTTTTGAAGTTGTTCGCATACTCCATTTAGAGAGATGTCCGGAATCTTGTATTATTGTGGGTTTCAATCTTGATAGCAAAAAGATGGGGCACAAAAGTCTCATCAAAGTAAGAAACCATTTCTTTACTGATGCTGAGCTAAATCAGCTCAGTATTATTTCTCCGAACTTTACACTTTGTATCATTAAAAATTACGAAGTTGTGGAGAAGAAGACTATAGAATTACCAGAGGTTATAGAGAGGATAGTAAAATGCCCAAACCCCAAGTGCATCACGAATAATGAACCGATGCCAACATTATTTACGATTTCTGACGAGAACAAAGGTATTCTGCAATGCCACTATTGTGAAAAAGAAATCAATGTCGAAGATGTAAAGTTTACATAAGAAGAATACAAATAATTAATGACCATCAAATAAGACCTAATTTTCAATAACTAAAACATGCTTAGAGACAACGAAATCTTCAACTTAATTGAAGAAGAACACCTACGTCAAATGAGAGGCATCGAGTTAATTGCTTCTGAAAATTTTGTCAGTGACGAAGTAATGAGAGCTATGGGCTCTTGTCTTACAAACAAGTACGCTGAAGGTTATCCTGGCCACCGTTACTATGGAGGGTGCCAAATCGTTGATAAGACGGAAACGATAGCCATTGAACGTCTAAAAAAACTTTTTGGAGCTGAATATGCAAATGTTCAACCTCATTCAGGAGCACAAGCTAACGCTGCTGTTTTGCTCACAGTTCTCAAACCAGGAGATACTTTCCTAGGATTGAATCTTGACCACGGTGGTCATCTCTCCCATGGTTCTATGGTCAATACTTCTGGAATCCTTTATCACCCAGTAGGTTATAATCTCTGCAAAGAAACAGGACGCGTTGACTACGACGAAATGGAACAACTGGCACACCAGCACAAACCGAAACTTATCATCGGCGGTGGCTCTGCTTATAGCCGTGAATGGGAGTATGCTCGTATGCGTAAAATTGCAGACGAGGTAGGTGCTCTCCTCATGATAGATATGGCACATCCTGCAGGCCTTATCGCAGCAGGAATCCTCGACAATCCTGTAAAATATGCTCATATCGTAACATCTACCACTCATAAGACGTTGCGTGGGCCTCGTGGAGGAATTATACTTATGGGTAAAGATTTTGAAAATCCTTGGGGACTCAAGACAAAGAAAGGCGAACTTCGTATGATGTCAAGTCTGCTCAATTCTGCCGTATTTCCAGGTCAACAGGGTGGTCCGCTAGAACATGTTATTGCAGCTAAGGCTGTGGCTTTCGGAGAGGCTCTCCAGCCTGAATTCAAGACATACCAAACTCAAGTAAAACTCAATGCAGCAGCTTTGGCAAAAGAATTATCAAAGAGAGGCTTTGAGATAGTTAGTGGTGGTACTGATAACCATTCTATGCTTGTTGACCTTCGTAGCAAATATCCAGATTTAACTGGTAAAATTGCAGAGAATGCGCTTGTTGCTTCTGATATTACGGTCAATAAGAATATGGTTCCATTTGATACTCGTTCTGCTTTCCAAACGTCTGGTATTCGCTTAGGAACTCCAGCTATAACGACGCGTGGAGCAAAAGAGGACTTTATGGCAGAAATTGCCGAAATGATTGAAACTGTACTTAACGCACCCGAAGATCAAGAGGTAATTGCAAAAGTACGAGCAAGAGTCAATGCTACAATGGCTCACTACCCCATCTTTGCTTGGTAAATAGTATAATCTCATAAGAAAGTGACGAGTTCGCGGTATCCACGAACTCGTCACTTCAACTAATCAGTATTTTTTGTAATGAATCACAAGAAACTGTACATTCTTTTAAGTTCTTTATTTGGACTTTTTCTCGTAGTGTTTTGGATGTTTTTCGCCAATTATACTTTGAAGAAAGACACCTATCTATATATTGATCATGACGACACTATTGATTCTATCTATACGAAATTGGATAAAGAAGCTTCTCTAGGGCATTATTCTGCATTCCGCCTCCTTGCCTTTCTCTTTAACTACCCGAAACATATACATCATGGTCGCTATAAACTGAGCTATATTTCACCGCTTAATTTACTTCGTAATATGCGAAATGGAAAGCAAGGACCTGTAACGCTCACTATTCCCATCCTCCGCACTACAGATGATTTATCTGAATTCTTAGGTAAAAACTTTGAACCCTCTGCCAAAGAATTCAAAGAAACCTTTGATAGTGAAAAAATATGTAGAGAATTTGGGGAGACACCAAACACAATCATTTGTTTGTTCATACCAAATACCTACGAAATTTATTGGAACACGACTCCGAAAGAGTTATTGAGCAGAATGCAAAAGGAGAGTGAAAAATTTTGGACATCTTCACGCAAGCAGCAAGCAAGTGAAGCTGGTCTGACTCCTCAGCAAGTCATTACTATTGCATCAATCGTTGAACAAGAAACAACTAATAACGATGAGAAACCTATGATTGCAGGAATGTACATCAATAGATTTCGTCAAGGAATGAAACTTCAAGCAGATCCCACAGTTAAATTTGCAACAAAACAGTTCTCGCTCAAACGAATCAGTGGAAGTATCTTACAAACAGATAGTCCGTACAATACCTACAAATATGTAGGTCTTCCCCCAGGGCCCATCTGTATCCCCTCACAAGCCAGTATAAAAGCAGTGTTGAATTATACGCATCACGACTACATTTATATGTGTGCCAAGGAAGATTTTAGCGGAACTCATAATTTCGCAAAAACTTATACTGAACATCAAGCTAATGCTAAGCGCTATACAGACGCTCTAGATAAACGTAACATTAAGTGAAAGAAGTTCTAAATCATTATCATTATTATTCTTATCTATCTAGCTTTTTATCATATAGCTAAGTAGCCCAATAAGGCTGTCAGCTGACAGTCTTATTCTATCGATTGATATCCTTATTGTAATTACAATTGCAATAAGGATATTTATGCATACTTTTAGATGTAAATACCCTTATATTTTAGATGTTAATGAATCTCTGAAATACCGTTATCTGGGCGGACAATAACAGTACCTTTCGTAAAACGGTTTGGTTTCCTAGGTATATTATGATATTCAGAAGGAGCCATTATTGGAGAGGCAAAGTCTGCACGTCCACCATATCCTCGCCATCTTTCAATAATATCTTCCACATACCTACTAGTTTGTGAACCAATCATATAACCGTATTTTACTACTTCATCTGTATAATATTTAGATGTCGATAATGCTTGTACAAAAAATGAAACATCATTCCACGAATCTGGGTTTTTTCCATACTTTCTAGCCAACGCTTGCGCATCCTTAATATGGCCAGAACCAGCATTATAGGCGGCAAGAATAAAGTGGATTCGCTCATACCTATCTCTTATGCTCGCGAAAGAACGCTGCAAGACTTTAATATAGCGTGCAGCAGCCTGAATATTCTCTTTGGGTGCATAAACATCTGTTAGTCCAACGCTAGCTGCTGTTGCAGGCATCAGCTGCATAAGTCCTTGTGCACCTGCACCGCTTTGTGCATTTGGATCAAAGCCACTTTCTTGATAACACTGAGCTGCAATAAGACGCCAGTCCCATCCTGTTGTTCGTGCTGCATCGCGGAAATAATCATCGTAAACAGAAATAATTCCTTTTTCTCGAGAAAGATATGGCGATCTTACATGCCGATGCACAATGAATCGCTGCTCTATTCGTTGTCGCTCATCTTTCTGTACTTTTTCCTCAAGCCCCTTCTGATACCAATGCTTCAAGGCTTCGGCCAAATCTTCATTCTGAGAGGCAACAGCCCAGCTGGTACCAGCCTTCACATTTAGAACTCCAGCAGCGGTAAGTTTGCTTTGGATAATCTCTTTCATTTTCAAAGGGTATACAGCGATATCTATATCCCTTCTCAATAGTAGCTGACAAAGTTCTTGTGTATTTTTTGCCAATTCGATCCTTATATGCAATCCGTTCTCTTGAGCAAAATTTTGTGCTAGAGCGAATTGCAGCCCCATAGGAGCTCCATTATAATCGAAATAGGTATCCGGTCCAGAGATTGTACCAACAATAAGTTCCCCAGACTCTTGTATGTGATCCCAGTCATAGCCATCAACGTTCATCTTATTCGTTTTAGAGAAGAGTGTAGACTTTTCATCCTTTGCCGTCTTTTTACAAGAAGAAAAACAGCAGAAAATAAACAAAAATACTATTAGGTTTCTCCACATTTCCTTAATTTTGCAACAAAATTAGTAATTTTTTATTGTCCATGTATAGACACATTGTTTTGTTCAAGTTCCGCGATGATATAGATTCCCTGAATCGTGAGAAAGCCTTCCTTTCTTTCAAAGAAGGAATTGAAGCTTTGCCAGCAATTATTCCTACAATTAAAGAAATTGAGGTAGGAGAAAATAAGAATGAGAGCGAGGTGTGGGATATCTGCCTGAATAGTTTGTTTGAAAGCCTTGAAGACATTAAGACTTATGGACAACATCCTACACATCGAGAGATAGCAGCAAAACTAAAGCCTTTGCTGGCCTCACGCTCTTGTGTTGATTATAAGACATCGATAGATTAGGGTAAGTAGTGAATCTTTGACGAACTAATGATGCCTTTAGAGACCCCTCCTTACCTTTTCTTTTACAAAGAACATCATTGAGGAAGCCTTTATAGGCTTTCCTCCTAGTTTTGTTTTGAAGTTCCTTGTCATTATTGTATTTTCGCATAAAATTAAATAATTCTATTTCACACAGCATGGAAACAAAGTACATCTTCGTGACGGGTGGCGTTGCCAGTTCTTTAGGTAAAGGCATCATTGCGGCCTCTATTGGCAAACTGCTTCAAGCACGTGGCTTTAACATTACTATCCAGAAGTTCGATCCCTATATCAATGTTGATCCTGGAACTTTAAATCCATACGAGCATGGCGAGTGCTATGTGACAGATGACGGCCGCGAGACCGATTTAGACCTCGGTCACTACGAACGCTTCACAGGAATTCGAACAAGTGCGGCTAATAACGTTACAACAGGTAGAATATACCAAAGTGTTATTGAAAAAGAGAGACGCGGAGATTATTTGGGAAAAACAGTGCAGGTGGTTCCCCATATCACTGATGAGATTAAGCGTGCAATGCTCTTGAATGGTAAAAAATACCACTTCGATTTTGTCATTACTGAAGTAGGCGGAACAGTAGGTGATATTGAGAGTCTTCCGTTCTTAGAAGCTATCCGAGAACTCAAATGGGAATTAGGACAAAATGCTTTATGTATACATTTAACATTTGTCCCCTACTTGGCTGCTGCCAAGGAGTTAAAGACGAAACCTACGCAACATAGCGTAAAAGAACTGCAAAGCCTTGGTATTCAGCCAGACATCTTGGTCCTACGCACAGAGCATACACTAAGCGACAGTCTCAAGAAAAAAGTTGCTAACTTCTGCAACGTAAGTCCTGATGCCGTTGTACAAAGCCTTGATCAACCTACCATTTATGAAGTTCCATTGCGCATGCAAGAACAACATCTTGATGCTACGATAATGAAGAAGATGGGAATGCCCGTAGGTGAAACTCCCGAACTTGGCCCTTGGCGCTCTTTTTTGGAACGTCGTCATAGAGCAACCGAAGTAGTTAATATCGGTCTAGTAGGTAAATACGATTTGCAAGATGCATATAAAAGTATTCTTGAAAGCCTCTCACAAGCAGGTACTTATAACGACTATAAGGTTAGAACTACTTTTATCAACTCCGAAAAAATTACAGATGCCACTGTTGCTGACATGCTGAAAGGAATGCATGGATTGGTAATCTGCCCAGGTTTTGGCCAACGCGGTATTGAAGGAAAACTTGTTGCAACACGCTATAGTCGAGAACACGATATCCCAACCTTTGGTATCTGCCTCGGTATGCAAATGATGTGTATCGAATTTGCAAGAAATGTTCTCGGCTATGAGGATGCAAACTCTGTTGAGATGGATCAGCAAACCAAACATGGCGTTATCGACCTCATGGAAGAACAAAAAAACATCACGAACATGGGCGGCACCATGCGCCTAGGCGGCTACGAATGTATGTTGCGTGAAGGAAGCCGAGCTAGAGAAATCTACCAGAAGGAAGAAATTCGCGAACGCCACCGCCATCGCTATGAGTTCAATAATTTATATCGCGAAGAATTCGAAAATGCAGGAATGAAATGTACGGGAATTAATCCTGAAAGCGACTTAGTAGAAATTGTAGAAATTCCAGAAAAGCGATGGTATATCGGTGTCCAATTCCATCCTGAATATACTAGCACTGTACTACACCCGCACCCTCTTTTCCTCAACTTTGTAAAAGCAGCAATAGCAGCAAGCAAGAATCAAAAATAAATGGATAAAAATACTCTTACAGGATTATTCCTTATAGCATTAGTACTGATAGGATATAGTTACTTTGCAAAACCGCAAGAAGCTCAATCACAAGGCACAGAGCAGATACAAGCTAAACAAAGAACTCCTTCAACAGATACAAAGCCCCAACAAGCTATCCAACCTCAAAAGGTTGACAGTAGCGATGTTTTTCACACGGCTTTGGCAGATAGTCAAGCAGCACCCCCCTTTGTTCTTCACAATGAGAATGTTGCTGTTACTCTTTCCCCGAAAGGTGGTGTCGTGAGTGAAGTTCACCTGCTCAATTTTAAATCATATAAAGACTTCCATGAACAGAGCAATAAGAACCTTACACTATTTGATGCAAAAACGGCGCAAATGGAGTTTCAATTGGAAACGACAAAAGGTCTTTACAACCTCCAGAGCTACACATTCCAAACTATAGCAAAAACAGATTCGTCTGCAACACTTGCACTTGGAGCTACAACAGGAGACACCCTCTATATTGATTACACACTACTCCCCAATACCTACATGGTCAATGTTGCATTCCGTTCAAAGGGACATTTGTTTACAAACAAACCTCTTCAAATTGCATGGAACGACAAAGTGCGCCAGCAAGAAAAAGGGCTCTACTTTGAGAATATGTACTCCACCTTGACCTATAAGACGAAAGATGGTAATACAGAAAAGCTCAATGAATACAAATCTACAGAAGAAAAGCCCGAAGGAGCAGTGTCATGGGTAGCATTTAAGAACCAATACTTCAGCGCTGTTATCATTGCAGGAAAAAACGCATTCAGTAATGTTGCTTTAAAGAGTGACACCTGCGGTGAAAATAGTGGCTTTGTGAAAGACTATAGTGCACAGCTTGCTATGCCTTTTGATCCGTCAGGAAAGGAACTCACACAGATACAGTTCTACTTTGGTCCGAATAAATATCGTTACCTCCAAAGTATGGAACAATACCGTATTAGTCAACAAGAATTAGGACTACAAGATTTAGTATATCTTGGTTGGCCTATAATCCGTTGGATTAACAGATTCTTCACTATCTACGTTTTCGACTTCTTTACAGGTTTTGGCATGAATATGGGCATTGTCTTACTCATTATTACACTCCTTCTCCGTATTCTTGTCTACCCTACTACAAGAAAGAGCTATATGAGTAGTGCCAAGATGCGCGTTCTCAAGCCAAAAGTAGACGAGCTACAAAAGAAGTATCCCAATAAGGAAGATGCTATGAAACGTCAGCAAGAAATGATGACGCTCTACAGTCAATATGGGGTAAGTCCCATGGGAGGCTGTTTACCTATGCTTATTCAGATGCCTGTGTGGATTGCAATGTTCAACTTCATTCCCAATGCTTTCGAGTTACGCCAGCAATCTTTCCTTTGGGCAGATGACCTCTCTACCTATGATGACCTTATTAATTGGGGCAGCAATATTTGGCTTTTAGGTGACCACCTTAGTCTCTTCTGTATTCTTTTCTGTGGGTCAAACCTTTTGTACTCTTGGCTTATGATGCGTCAGCAACAAGAGAGCATGAGTGGTGAGCAAGCACAACAAATGAAACTTATGCAATGGATGATGTTCCTTATGCCAGTCTTCTTCTTTTTCATGTTTAACAAGTACTCTAGCGGTTTGAACTACTACTATTTCATATCGCTGCTAACGAGTGCTTTAACAATGTGGTATCTTCGTCGCACAACAGACGATGCACAACTTTTAGCTAAACTTGAAGAAAACTTCAAGAATAACAAGAACAATCCCAATAAGAAAATGGGTGGTTTTGCTGCACGTCTACAAGCTCTTCAAGAGCAACAAGAAGAATTACGCAAGAAGCAAGAAGCTTTACGTAATCGTCCTAACAAATAAATTCACAACCAGCTGATACGTTCTCTTTTAGAATAATTAAAGAGACGTATCAGCCTTTTTAATACTAAGCACAGATGATAAAGTCTATTTTAATTGCAACAGCTCTTGCTGCCACAACAGTTAGTGCTGATGGTTTTATTGGGAAAGTAACTCCAAAACTCTCTTCAGACATTATGACCCCCGAAGTTTTATGGCAGATGGGACGCCTTGGAAGTGTTAATCTCGCACCCAATGGAAAAACAGCTGTCTATTCTGTTAGCTACTATAGTAAGGAGCAAAACAAGAGTCATAGCGTCCTGTATCTTTTGGACATGAAAAGTAAGGCCATACAGCAACTCACAACAAGCGAAAAAAGCGAAGGCGGTGCTACCTATATAAATAATGGGAAACATATTGCTTATCTCTTTGGAGGACAAGTGTGGATGATGAATGCAGATGGGAGTAATCGTGTGCAAATATCTCATGAGAAAGATGGAGTTATCGACTTTCTCTTTTCACCTGACAGCAAGAGAGTTATTCTTATCAAAACTGTTTCACAGAATACAAGTATTCAGCAAAATGACGCTGACTTAGATAAAGCTAGCGGCATGGTTATTAATGATCTAATGTATAAACATTGGGATCACTATGTAACAACGGCCCCTCATCCTTTTGTAGCCACTTTCAATGGTAACTCCATTACTGGTGCTGAAGATATTATGAAAGGCGAACCTTACGAGTGTCCCATGGAACCTTTTGGAGGAGTAGAACAGCTGGCTTGGAGCCCAGACGGAACCCAAATAGCATATACCTGCCGCAAAAAAGCAGGAATAAAATATGCTATTTCTACGGATAGTGATATTTATCTTTATAATTTGTCCAACAAGACCACACGTAATCTTTGTAAACCAGATGGATTTGTAGCGCCAGAGGTAAAAGTGACAGAAAGCTTAGAAGGACAATCTATCAACTCGCCGCATTCTACAGATGATTACAATATGGGGTATGATCAAAATCCCCAATTCTCGCCAGATGGGAAATATGTTGCTTGGAGCAGTATGATGCGTGACGGATATGAAAGCGATCGTAGCCGCCTCTGTGTTTACGAACTTGCTACGGGGAAAAAGACCTACGTTACAGAATCCTTTGAAAGTAGCGTCAACGAGTTCCTATGGCAGCCCGACAGTAAGAGTTTCTATTTTACAGGCTGCTGGCATGGTAAGACAAACATCTATTCTACCACCCTCCAAGGACATGTAAAACAGCTGACAAATGAAACGGCCGACTACGTTTTAGTATCTCTCAATGCAACGGGCAAAGGAGTCTTGACAAAACGCCATAGTATGTCTCATCCAGACGAACTCTTTGAGATTATTCCCCAAGGTAAGTCTGTTTCCATACAGCAACTAACAAACGAAAACAAGCCCATTTTCGATCAACTCACTATGGGAGAAGTAAAAGAGAGATGGGTAAAGACAATTGATGGTAAGAAAGAACTCGTTTGGGTTATTTATCCGCCTCACTTTGATGCGAATAAGAAATACCCCGCCCTACTCTATTGTGAAGGTGGACCACAGAGTCCTGTATCTCAATTCTGGAGCTATCGTTGGAACTTCCAGATGATGGCAGCCAATGGATATATCGTTGTTGCTCCTAATCGTCGAGGACTTCCAGGATTTGGTATGGAATGGCTCGAAGAGATTAGTGGTGACTACACAGGTCTTTGTATGCAGGACTACTTAAGTGCTATCGATGATGTTGCAAAAGAATCCTATGTCGATAAAGAACGCCTTGGTGCTGTAGGTGCCAGTTTTGGAGGCTTCAGTGTTTACTGGTTGGCAGGTCATCACGAAGGTCGCTTCAAAGCTTTAATAGCACATGACGGCATTTACAATACTCAACAGCAATACGTGGAAACTGAAGAAATGTGGTTTCCTAATTGGGACCTTGGAGGTGCTCCCTGGGAACGACCAAATGGAGAAATCCGCAAGGCTTATGCTGAAAGTCCTCATCTCTATGTTGATAAATGGACGGCTCCTATACTGTGTATTCACGGACAGCGCGACTTCCGTATTGAATACACACAAGCAGAAAGTGCTTTTGCAGCAGCTCGACTGCGCGGAATTCCTGCACAAATGTTACTTTTCCCGGATGAAAACCATTGGGTGCTCCAACCCCAAAACGGAATTCTTTGGCAACGCACCTTCTTCCGTTGGCTTAATCGCTGGTTGAAAAAATAAGAACCATCTATGCATATTATATAAGAAATAATTATAAAAATAAATTATGACAGAAAAAATTAAAACTACTCTGAGAGATTCAGCTGGAATGCGCTGGACCGCTCTTCTCCTCTTGGCCTTAGCCATGTTCTGTG
Source organism: Alloprevotella sp. (assembly GCF_057240785.1). Taxonomy (NCBI): domain Bacteria; kingdom Pseudomonadati; phylum Bacteroidota; class Bacteroidia; order Bacteroidales; family Prevotellaceae; genus Alloprevotella; species Alloprevotella sp. The sequence goes on from NZ_DBHHRH010000016.1 coordinate 47,924, forward strand.
CCTACATCTTTGTAGATATTCTCTCCCCTATCAAAGAATTGATGCAGGAGCAAAGAGGATGGGATTCCACAGCTTTTGGAACGATGCAAGGTTCAGAAACCTTTTTGAACGTATTTATATTCTTTCTCATCTTTGCTGGTATCATTCTCGACAAAATGGGGGTACGCTTCACTGCAGTACTCTCAGGAGCGGTTATGCTAGCAGGTGCACTTATTAAGTATTACGCCATCAGCGACAGCTTTGCAGGAAGTGCACTTGATGTTTGGTTCACGAACAACCTCAACCATATTCCCGTCTTTGAACAATTGGGCGTTTCTCCTTTCTATGAAGGCATGCCTGCCTCTGCCAAGGTTGCAGCTTGCGGCTTCATGATTTTTGGCTGCGGTGTGGAAATGGCAGGTATCACAGTTTCTCGTGGTATTGTAAAATGGTTTAAGGGACGCGAAATGGCATTGGCAATGGGTTCTGAAATGGCACTTGCACGCCTTGGTGTTGCCACTTGCATGATTTTCTCTCCGTTCTTTGCCAAATTGGGTGGTCAAGTCAATGTATCTCGTTCAGTAGCATTTGGTGTAGTGCTTATCTGTATTGCTTTGATCATGTTCATTGTCTACTTCTTTATGGACAAAAAACTCGATTCTCAAACTGGTGAAGCAGAAGAAAAGGATGAGCCTTTTAAAATTAGCGATTTGGGTAAAATTCTCACAAGTATGGGCTTTTGGCTTGTAGCTTTACTTTGTGTGCTGTATTACTCTGCTATCTTTCCTTTCCAGAAGTATGCTGTAAATATGCTTCAGTGTAACCTAACATTCACTGAATTACCCAAAGATTCTTTTTGGGCATCCTCAAGTGTAACAATAGTCCAGTATGTTATCATGCTCTTAGTAGCAGCTTCTGCTTTTATGTTCAATTTCATGAAGAAAAAAGCACTTAAGTATACCATGCTAACTATCTCTATTCTTAGCCTAGTTATCTATTGTTATATGGGCTACATGCGTCAGTCAGCAGAATCAATCTTTGCAGTATTCCCACTTTTGGCCGTTGGTATCACTCCGATTCTCGGTAGCTATGTCGATCACAAAGGAAAAGCTGCATCTATGCTCGTTTTAGGTTCACTACTCTTGATTTTCTGCCATCTCACTTTTGCCTTTGTTCTCCCCGAGTTCAAGGATAGCCAAGTTGGTGGAGTTATCGTGGCATATATAACAATCCTAGTTCTCGGGGCTTCCTTCTCTTTAGTCCCGGCATCACTTTGGCCCAGTGTTCCAAAATTGGTAGATGCAAAAATCATTGGATCTGCTTATGCTCTTATCTTCTGGATTCAGAATATTGGTCTTTGGCTATTCCCCTTGCTCATTGGTAAAGTTCTCGACAAAACCAATGTTGGTGTAACAGATCCCACTCAACTCAACTATACAGCTCCGCTGATTATGCTTGCTGGTCTTGGAGCAGTGGCTCTTGTCATTGGCCTGATCTTAAAAGTTGTAGACAAGAAGAAAAACCTCGGTTTGGAAGAACCCAATATCAAGGAATAATCGAGAATACTCTAAAATAAATAGGTTGGGAAATCATACAGATTTCCCAACCTATTTATTAAAACTTCTTTGTTATTTCATCTACACGAAAAATAGCAAAAGGTAGCATCTAAAAAGTGTGTAAGCTTTATTTCCTCTTAATCTTCCTCTGGAACATGTCTCAGAGAGAAAGAATAAAGCAGCCTTACACACTTTTTCAGACATTACTAGACAAAGTATACAGTTGGTATTCTTTGCCATATATCATCATTTCATCTCTTCCGAAAAGTTGTCCCACTCATTGCTGAATCTTTCCCATGTAATAGGAAAATTCTTTTTTACATCCTCTATGAGTTCTTGAACAAACGTCTCATTCGAGATAAGTAATACTCCGTTTCTTGTTCGAATTCTTGAAATACTTCTTCTCTTTGTTTGGAAGTAAAGCCATAGAACGAGGTGTGCCAAAGACAACAAGCGGCTATTTCGGATAATGAGGCCGTCACTTCAGGTTCTACTACTACTTCTTTAGATAAAGCCTCTTCCCAGTCGCAGCCTTCAATATTATAAGCATCTAAAAAAGGAGTTTCATTCTCTTCCCATTTCGTCATTGTAATGATACAAGGTTCTTCCGACTCAGCTACCCGTGGAATGAGCCGACATAGCAACTTATAATGAGAACGAAACAACTCGAGTATTCGAGGAGTAGCCATATCGGGATAAAACAGCGCTATATGTGGTTCTATCTTTTCAAAAGGAATAGTACAAAGTAGTTCTTTAAGCGTCATTGAGAATATAATTATTTACATCGACCTTGATTCTTATTTCAAAATCTCTCACATAGATAAAGTCTGTAATCGCCCAATAGGTGTAGTCAAAAATGTGATTGAATTGACAGATTAAGTGTAAACCCTCTGTGAGTTTGGAATCCAACCCTTCGTTCCAATTGGGAGGAGGACAATCCATTCCTATGAATGATTCAAAACTTTCTTTGTTGTCACGTGGAAAAGTAAGCGTCTGCAAAGAAACTCCACCTGCATAAAGAGTATTCAATTCATCGTCACAAAGAGCATTCCATAGATCTTGCCTGTCTTCCCCCTGTAATGGATGTCTCGCGGGATGCACCGGGCCTAAATAGCATTCGGCTGTAAGTTCTATATCGTCTTCCCAATCCCGAAGTTTTTGAAAGTCGATCCATATATGATATGCCTTATCGTACATTTTCTGCAAGGTGTTGTGTAGGGTTTCGTTGAACTCGACAATTTCAGGAATAAGGTCTTCTTGAAACTTCAGAACCTTCTTATTAATCAAGTCTTTTCGTATCTCCAAAAGACAGGCAAAATTGGAATAATCTTTGTTGCGATAGCGAATCCCTATTCCTTTATGAGCATTAATAATCTCTCTTTCTATGCGCTGTATGTCGTCAGAAAGTAAAATTTCTTTAATCTTCATATTTTCGTACAGATAAAATATCCTGTATTTATTTTTGACTTATCAAAACTCATCCCATACTTTGTATTAAAAAATTGAGCTATTGTCTCTTGATATTTCACCTGTCCCAAGGTGGTGTGGTCGTAGGAGTTGGAAATTCTACGAACATCCTTTTGATAAGTTCTTTCCCCTTACCCCAATTCCAATTGTTTTTAGCTTCAATTTTCCAGAGTGTCATAAGATTCTATTTTAAGTGATACTTCATTTATTCTATGGTGCAAAAATAAAAGCCACCTATGCCTAATCGGTGCATAGGTAGCTAAGACATGAATGAATTTTCTTTTTAGTCTTTTGTATTGGAGGAAATAAAGATAGTCTTGAGGACATGGGCAATTACTCCCCAATCATCATGATTATGCAAGCCAGATGGATGCTGAATACCGATAATAGGGATCCCTTCCCACAATCCCATTCTGATAACTTGTTTACATTGGTAGGTTTTGCCATTGATGGTGTGTGAGGGTGAGAAAGAAACAATAGCGTCAAACTTAAATTTTATATTCAGTCTATCAAAACAGTCAGGAATAGAAATGCAAACAATTACTTTTGGACGGAATATATCAGTGACTACATCTCTTGTAAATTCCAAACACTTGTCAATAGCGGGCTGGATATCAGGAATACGTTATAATTGCCGAATTTTGCTACTGCCGAAATAGACCGCATTCATGAAAACAAAATTGCCGTCTTCCATCGGTTTGGTATAATTGGCAAACTTCATGGCATTATAAGGGCGATACCACACCTTCCTGGGATCTTTATATCTTGCTCCTTCCTCATAAACAGACAGATTTCCCTCCCAAAATCGTTTTCGTTCTATGCCCGCATAGCCATAGTCTTCATTGGCATTATAACCTAAAAACAAGATATCTGGTTGCTTATCTAATACAGGCTTAGACTGGAAGACGCTGCAATGGCGTCCTCCTTCTCCGAGATAGGGAGCAGTTGTTTTTAAGAAAGCACAAACTTCGTCTACCCACCGTTGGTAGCAGATTTGAGGTTTTACCCCTACTTCAAACACTCGTCTTTGTACTTCTGTCTATTTGGTTTCCATATAATTAAAAATTAGGTGTAATTTCCAACAATATAACTTGTTTCAAAACCGATTCTATGATATTAAAGTTCAATACCATATCATCAGGAAATGTTTCTATAAAATTATGGTTATTGACCAATCATAGTCTTTTCTATTTGTCGGAAAGCATTGATATCTAATAGGATAATGCGCCTTGGCTGCAAAATTTTAATTAACTCTAATGTACTTTTTAAGCCTTCTTGCATCAATTCTCTTTTGAGATCGTTATTGCCTTGTTTTGATTCAAAGGGAGATAGATTGGTCCATACAATGTTCTCGTTATTATCGATACTCTCGGGATGATAAAAGTTATCATAACCCAAAAAGAAACGTACACCCTGATTGAACCTCCAACAGATTTTCTCTTCTGCATTAAATCTTTCCTCCCAAGAGGGATTACCTTTAAGATATTGTTCAATGCTCATTTTTCGTCCACCTATCCCAGCATTTCCTTTCGGATTGATTCCAATAATCATCAGGTCTACCGGCTGACTAATTATGTCTAATGGCGATTGTGTATAATACGGAGTTTTATGCTATTCCGATAACTCATTAAACTTGGGTATATACTTATTAGCCCATCTGACAATTTGCTCTTGAATTGTGTCCATATTCTATATGTTTATTGATTATACTTTTCGTACATGAGTTTTACCGTATTGCCTATTTGTTCTCTCAACCATTGGGGAGAAAGTACTTCCACAAATGCACCCATCGAGAGAATTTCCTGCTGAAAATCTAGAGTCGGACAGATGTGATATTCAAACGTGCAATATCCATTTGATGAATCTTTTTCTGTTTGGGTGTGATGCAAGGGCAAGGAACGGAGGTAATGTGCATGCCAATCGGTCACTCTCAATACAACAGTTTCCTCTGGAGTTTCATCTCCTGTAATAATCCCATAAGCAGTAGCAAAATGTTCTTTTGCTGAGAAATAAGAGGGTATTTTGAACTTCATACTTTCCTCTTTTTCTATCTCCAATATCCGGTCAAGTGCATAAATCAAAAGTCTGTCTGCTTGCACATTTCTTCCTAACAAATACCACCGTTGCTTAAACTGCTTGATGCAATATGGTTCCAATAAAATGACTTTCCTCGTATCCTGCCAAAACGCCTTATACTTTAATCGCAATGTTTTACCTTCTTTCATTGCTGAAATTATCGTTGGTAAGAAATCTTTTGATGGAGCATATTCTAATAGTATTCGTTCATGAAGAGATATACTATTCATCATCAGATTCCCAAGAGAGAAGGTCTCTATCAACCAGCTGTAAAAAGGATTATTGTCGATTCCATATGAAGTACTGATGTAGTATCTGTATTCTCCTCGTCCTTCATTCTCTATGTTAATTGCGAATAAATCTTCAATGGCAATACGCCACTTATGAAATGTACGTATGGAAAGCTCTATTCCTTCGCTGATTTCATCATTGAGCCATAATTCATTCAGTTCTTTAAATGTTAGCTTTTTATTCCTGCGAAGAGCATCCAGTAGCCAAATATATTTCCTAACCTGGTTGATAGCCATATATTGCCTCCTTTTATATTTTGCAAATATACAAAACTATGTATCTTCGATGCGTAAGTTTTTTATTTTCTCAGTAATAACGTGTGTACTCGAAGCGAATCAGATGATATAATCTCTCCATTTTATGACTATATATACGCTCTCTATAGAAATACTTTTGGCAGAAAGAATCTTTTTCACGACTATGCAGTTCCTCGTTATTTTTTTGAAGAGCAGGCTTAATCAACAAGTTTTTCTATATTTCTTAGATTCATAAGCTCTATTTGTTCTTCTCATCACCAAGAACATATTTCAAGAGAGTGATGCACAAGCAAAGCCTTTTCTAGCCAATGTCATTACCATTGCTGTCTGCTACTCCTGATTGGAGAATCTTACACACTTTTCAGACATTACCCATTCTCTTTGTCTTAATTTTTCACTACAAATATAAGAACTTTGGAACTTTAGAATAGTATCGCTTTATTTGACAAAAATGTGTTTAATTTAAGGAGCAGAAAAAACTTTTGAAAAAAAGAAGGTAGACTCCTTACTGAACTTCTTCCTCTATTCTGTGGAAACGAAAGGAAAATGTTGAGATTTTCTATAAAAATTATGATTAAAAAAATGGGAAGTGAGCTTTTTTCCGCTTATTCTGTTTAGAAATATAATAAAGATGTCGAGCTAGATCCTTATGGTATCTGATAATTTCTTTATTGTATTTTTATTTTCTCAGGAGGAAAATAAAATTTGTAGTATAGAAAATAAAATTTCTCCTTGAGAAATTAAAAAGCACCTTTTGAAGAGGTGCTTTTATTTTGCGTTATTTCCACGCGCAGATAATAATTTTATTTTTACGCGATTCTCATGGCTCTTAAAAAGAGAAAATTATAGACAAAAGTAGAGGTTTCTGCAAATATTAATCCATACGCGTGAACTATATTTATCTAATAACTTTTTACCACTTTCGATTTTTCCACAAATTGTTCAAATGTTCCCTCTGTTTTTCTTCTTGAGAGTTATCAGCAGGATGCCAAAATTGTTCAGATTTAATCGTATCTGGCAGATACTGTTGCTCTGCGAAATGATGTGGATAATCGTGCGGATATATATAGCCGTCATGATAGCCCAATTCAGCCATGAGCTGTGTAGGGGCATTACGAATAGGGAGAGGTACTGAACAATTTCCTGTTTCGTGAACTTTTGCAATGGCAGCATCTATAGCCAAATAAGCAGAGTTCGATTTTGGTGAATTGGCCAAATAGATGGTCGCTTCAGCCAAGGGGATACGTCCTTCAGGCCACCCTATTTTTGCCACAGCATCAAAAGCTGCATTAGCAATTAACAAAGCATTGGGATTGGCCAAGCCAATATCCTCAGCTGCACTAATGACAAGGCGTCGAGCAATAAATTTGGGATCTTCACCACCAGCTATCATGCGTGCCAGCCAATAGGTAGCTGCATCAGGATCACTTCCTCTGATGCTTTTTATAAAGGCAGATATTATGTCATAGTGCATCTCGCCAGCTTTGTCATAAGCCAGTGGGTTTTGTTGCAGGCGTTCTTCAATAACTTTATTATTGATGACAACTTTTCCATGGGGTTGTGCAGAACTTGTTACAAGATCTAGGATATTGAGAAGTTTTCGTGCATCTCCCCCACTATACCTTAGCAGAGCCTCTGTCTCCTGCAAATGAACGTCTAAATCTTGCAGATAGCTATCTGTTTGTAACGCTTGATGGATCAGCTGTAGGAGTTCTTCTTGTGAGAGAGTGTGAAGAACATATACTTGGCAGCGAGAGAGCAAAGGGCGAATCACTTCAAACGACGGGTTTTCTGTTGTAGCTCCAATCAGTGTGATGTCTCCTTGTTCCACAGCTGCCAACAAGCTATCTTGTTGTGATTTAGAAAATCTATGGATTTCGTCGATAAATAGTATAGGACTTTGTCCACCAAAAAAGCGATTTTTTTTGGCACTTTCAATAACCTCTCTCACATCCTTAACGCCAGAACTAACAGCTGAAAGAGTATAGAAAGCTACGTCTATCTTATTGGCAATAATCTTTGCTAAGGTGGTTTTTCCAACTCCTGGAGGTCCCCAAAGGATAAAAGAAGCAATATGCCCAGCTTCAATCATTTGACGAAGTATGGCTCCCTGTCCTACAAGATGTTTCTGTCCGATATAATCGTCCAACGTTGTTGGACGCAGACGTTCTGCTAATGGTTTCATTGCTCTATTTCAGATAATTCCAGCCATCTCATTTCTTTTTCTTCCAATTCCGTCTCAAGCTGTGGGAGGCGTTTGGACTTCTCTGTGAGTTCTTCAACACTCAATGTGCCACTACAAAGTGCGGCCTCTATATTATTTTTCTCTTGTTCAAGACATTTCAAGTCATGCTCAAGTTTTTCTAATTCTTTTTTTTCCTTGAATGTGAGTCTGCGACGATGAACACTTACATATTTCTTATTTGTTGTGATCTGTTCAGCTACTTGCTCTGGGGCATTCTCTGGCAATGCGGCCCATTGTCGATATTGAGAATAATTACCAGGAAAGTCGTCAATGATACCTTCTCCTTTGAAAACAAGCAAATGGTCCACTACCTTGTCCATAAAATATCGGTCGTGGCTTACAACAATAACGCATCCTTTAAAATTTTCAAGATATTCTTCTAAAATTTGCAATGTGGCAATGTCGAGATCATTAGTCGGTTCATCCAAAATAAGAAAGTTTGGATTCTGCATGAGAACAGTGCAGAGATAGAGTCTCCTGCGTTCGCCACCACTTAATTTGTAGACATAATCTTGCTGACGTTGTGGAGGAAATAAGAAGTGCGTAAGGAACTGCAAGGCTGAAAGTTTACGACCCCCGCCTAAATCAATATATTCCGCATATTGACGAACGGAATCAATGACCTTCATCTTGGAGTCAAACTCCATCCCTTCTTGGCTAAAATAGCCAAAACGAACTGTCTCTCCAATGCTAAAGCGTCCACTATCGGGTTTAACTTTACCTAAGAGCATTTTGATGAAGGTTGATTTACCTGTCCCATTATTTCCTATAATACCCATTTTCTCATACCTAGAGAAATTATAGTAGAAATTGTTTAGAATAACTTTAGGAGTAGGTTTCTCTGGTGTTCCTTCAAAAGTTTTTGAAACATATTCTGCTTCAAAAATTTTAGAACCTATATATCCGCTCTTTACTTCTAAGCGTGTGGCCTTTTCTTCTTGTCGGCGTTTTGCTTGTTGTTCTAATTCATAAAATGCTTCTTTACGATATCTAGCCTTTCCTCCTCGCGCTTGAGGCATTCGCCGCATCCAATCTAATTCTTTTCGGTAGAGATTCTGTGCTTTAGCAATATTTGCATTCGTATTCAATACTCGAGCATCTCTTTTCTCAAGATAATACTGATAATTACCATGATAAGTGTACATAGTTTCATCATCCAGTTCTAAAATGATAGAGCAAATACGATCCAGGAAATATCGGTCGTGAGTTACCATGAGTAGTGCTTTGGTATTACGTCGCAGATAATTCTCTAACCACTCAATCATATCTAGATCCAAATGGTTAGTTGGTTCATCTAAAATAAGCAAATCAGGATCTTCTAGAAGAACAGCTGCCAGTGCAACACGCTTTATCTGTCCACCGCTAAGTAATCCTATGGGCTTGTCGATTTCTTCAAGTTTTAATTGAGTGAGAAGTTGCTTTGCACGCAGTTCTGGATTCTCCAATGTCAGAGGAGCTTGAGAAAGGCATGATTGCAAAACAGACAGATTTGGGTCAAAATGAGGCGTTTGTTCAAGATAGCCCACTTTTATATCGTTACGATAAACAAGTGTGCCATCATCATAGTCTTCTTTTCCGCTTAATATATTGAGGAGTGTTGACTTTCCTGTTCCATTCTTGGCTATAAGTCCAACATGCTGTCCCTCACCTATAGAGAAACAAACATCATGGAAGAGTATGCGATCGCCAACAGACTTCTGCAAATTTTGGACATCAAGATATGTTATCATTTACGTATCTATTTGAAAAAGAAACACAGGAAAAGGATACTTAAAATCTGACGACAATCGTATTTCCTTTTCCCGTGTCTATATTAGCACAGTGCAAGATCTTAAAATAAAGTGTGATAAGATTGTTGACTCTGCGATTATATTCTTTTATCCGTTCATTGACATTAAGAATTCCTCATTGTTGCGTGTATTCTTCATGCGCTTTTGCAATTCGTTCATTGCCTCAACAGGATTCATATCTGCAATATACTTGCGAAGAATCCACATACGATTCTGTGTTAAATCGTCGAGCAACAAATCGTCACGGCGTGTACTTGAAGCTACTAAATTAACAGCAGGATAAACACGCTTGTTAGACAAGTTGCGATCGAGCTGGAGTTCCATATTACCAGTTCCTTTGAACTCTTCAAAGATAACTTCATCCATTTTCGAACCTGTATCAATCAAAGCTGTGGCAATAATTGTTAGCGAACCTCCCCCTTCAATGTTACGTGCAGCACCAAAGAACCGCTTGGGATGCTGAAGAGAATTGGCTTCAACACCACCTGTTAAGACTTTACCACTTGAAGGAGATACTGTATTATAGGCACGTGCTAAACGCGTAATTGAATCCAAGAAAATAACAACATCATGTCCACATTCAACCATGCGTTTTGCCTTGTCTAGAACAATATTAGCAATCTTAACGTGGTGAGATGCCGGCTCATCAAAAGTTGACGCAATAACTTCAGCATTAACTGTGCGTGCCATATCCGTGACTTCTTCTGGTCGTTCATCGATGAGCAGCATCATCATATATGTGTCAGGATGATTTTTAGCTATAGCGTTGGCTATGTCCTTCATCAGCCAAGTTTTACCCGTCTTAGGCTGTGCGACAATAAGTGCACGTTGTCCTTTACCTATTGGGCTGAATAAATCAACAACACGACAAGACATTGGGTCATTAGTTCCTGTGCAAAGCTTGAACTTCTCTTCTGGAAAAAGTGGTGTAAGGTGTTCAAAGGATATGCGGTCCCTTACAATGTCTGGATCTAATCCGTTGATTTTCTCAATACGTGCCAGTGCAAAAAATTTCTCTCCATCACGAGGAATGCGTACAGTTCCCTCTACAACATCACCGTTTTTCAATGAATTTTGGCGTATTTGTTGAACTGTTACATAAATATCATCAGGTGACGTAAGGTAATTGTAATCGGAAGAACGAAGAAAGCCAAAGCCATCAGGCATGATTTCCAAAACACCTCTTCCTTCAAGATATTCATCCTCAACACGCAAATCTTGTTGTTGTACTGCAGCAGAAGTTTCTGGGCGAGCAGAAGACAGAACAATAGGCTTTGCACTCTTCGATACGAGAGGATCATCTTTAAAGCGACGGAACTTAGTTGCTTGAATAGGTGCAACTTCAAAAGGATCATCGTATGTGGGATCATTATACAAAACAGGAACATCCTTTATAATAACAAAGGTTGCATCCTTATCTATATCTTTGGGCAATGCAGGAATGTCCATCGCTGGAGATTCTATATTTTGATCTATCTCGTTAAGAAGACTCTTTTCTTGATTCTGATGTTGAGAGTTAGGTTGTGGTTTAGCATTCTTTGATAGCTGCTCCTTAATCTTTGCAACATCAAGTTGGTCTGCTTTTATTCTTTCATCTTCTTCTGTCATGATAGATGAATTATTCATCTGTGCTGAAATAAAATCAGGAAGTTCTACTTCTGGAGTTGTTTGTGTTTTTGTAGATTTTTCTTCAACTCCATCACTAATTTGGGAAGATTCATCTAAAATATCTTCTTTTGGGGAAGAGGATCCTGTTACTGTAGTTTCACTCGGAGACTGCGCAACGGTTTCTGCTTCCAAGCTTACTTTTGAGGGGCGTCCTCTCTTACGTTTTGGAGTCGTTGGAGTTGCTTCATCAAAAAGAGATGGCTGCTCTGCCTTTGGAGGAGTTTTTTCTTCCAATTTTGTAGCTTTACCACTTTTGTTGGCAGTATAGACAGCTTCTCCATCATGTTTCACAATACGCTGGCGACGACGAGGAGAATCTGAACGCTGTTCTGATTGCTGAATAGCTTGAGCGTCTATAATACCATAGATGATTTCTTGACGATTGCTGCTATTTTTGTTTTCAGAGTTCAGTTCTTCTGCAATAGCTCGCAATTGAGAATCATCCATAGCTGCGAGCTGTTCCATTGAATAAGAAGGCATAAAATATTGTATTTTTTACTTCTGCGGACATTAAGTACAATCTCTCACACGGAAAGATTTTGTTTAAGCAGAATTTTATTAGTATAAACGTTGGATAGTTGTTGGGGATTACCCAATCAAAAGGATAGAATGCTAGAAACATTTTCCAGCCAAAACTATTTAGTGTTGCAAAAGTAGAAAAAGTTTTTGAATCAACCTTATTTGAAGAAAAAAAAGATAATAACTCTTCTGCTTTTATTCAGATTACATGATAAAAGAAAAGTCTCTCTTAGAACGTTCTAAGAGAGACTTAATATTTAAATTTTATATGATATTTCCTTACTTTTTATTGAGAGCAAGATCAACATTAACAGCACAAGCAACTGTACAACCTACCATAGGGTTATTACCAATGCCAAGGAAGCCCATCATTTCAACGTGAGCTGGTACAGATGAAGAACCTGCAAACTGAGCATCGCTATGCATACGGCCCATGGTGTCAGTCATACCATAGGAAGCAGGACCTGCTGCCATATTATCAGGGTGTAAAGTACGTCCCGTACCACCGCCAGAAGCTACAGAGAAATAAGGCTTATTAGCAAGAATACGTTCCTTCTTATATGTACCAGCTACTGGATGTTGGAATCGAGTAGGATTAGTAGAGTTACCTGTAATAGATACATCTACCCCCTCTTTCCACATTATAGCAACACCTTCACGCACATCGTCTGCACCATAGCAGTTTACAGCTGCACGAGGACCATCACTATAGGCTATACGACGAACTTCTTTCAATTCACCTGTGTAATAGTCAAATTGAGTTTGCACATAAGTAAAACCATTTATGCGACTAATAATTTGTGCAGCATCTTTACCAAGACCATTCAGGATACAACGAAGAGGTTTATCAGCAGGTCTAGACTTATTTGCCATTTGAGCAATTTTTATTGCGCCTTCAGCCGCTGCAAAACTTTCGTGACCTGCTAAGAATGCAAAACATTGAGTTTCTGGACTCAAAAGACGTGCACCTAATTTTCCATGGCCAATACCAACCTTACGATCATCAGCAACAGAACCTGGGATACAGAACGCTTGTAGACCTTCACCAATATATTCAGCAGCTTCTACAGCATCTTTTGCTTTTTCTTTCAAAGCAATAGCTGTACCTATAACGTAAGCCCATTTCGCGTTCTCAAAGCAAATCATCTGCGTTTCTTCGCAGGTTTTATAAGGATCTAAGCCTGCTACATCACAAATTTGGTTAGCTTCTTCAATATCTTTAATGCCGTGTTTATTGAGTGCAGCAATAATCTGCTTGATACGGCGGTCCTGACTTTCAAATTTTACTTCTCTAATCATTTGTTTGGTCCTCCTAATTAGTCTTTACGTGGATCAATTGATTTAACTGCGCCCTGCTCTTCTGTAGTGCGACCATAACATCCAGTCACACTTTTGAGAGCTTCGTTGGCATCAACACCCTTCTTGATTGCATCCATAAATTTACCCATATGAACAAATTCATAGCCACAAACTTGGTCGTCTTTATCAAGGAAAATCTTAGTGATGTAACCTTCTGTGAGTTGGAGGTAACGAGTGCCTTTCACTTTGGTGCCATAAAGAGTGCCGGTCTGACTGATGAGCCCTTTACCAAGATCTTCTAGACCTGCTCCAATTACAAGACCGCCTTCTGAGAACGCACTTTGAGTACGGCCATAGACAATTTGCAGAAAGAGTTCGCGCATAGCTGTATTGATAGCATCGCAAACAAGGTCTGTATTAAGGGCCTCAAGAACAGTCTTACCAGGAAGAATTTCACTTGCCATTGCAGCAGAATGCGTCATACCTGAGCAACCGATTGTTTCTATCAAGCACTCCTCAATTACGCCATCTTTCACGTTAAGAGACAATTTGCAAGCACCCTGCTGAGGAGCACACCATCCTACACCATGGGTCATACCGCTGATGTCTTTAATCTCTTTGGCTTGCACCCATTTCCCTTCTTCAGGAATGGGAGCTGGGCCATGGTTCGGGCCTTTAGCCACGATACACATGTTCTTTACTTCTGATGAGTATTCCATTAATAGTAAATATAAAAGTGTTACTTTCCAAAATTGTTATGGCACAAAATTAAGTCTTGCATTCGGAAAAGACAAGTTTATTTTAATTTTTATATTATATCTTTGCGCTATAATCTATAATTGTATGGAAAAGGTAACATTGCGTTTCTGCATTTTCTTTATCGCATTCAGTATGTCGATTGTGTTTCTTCATGCTCAACGCACACAAGTATTGAAGAATGACATAAATACAGTGATAATCTCTACTGGAGGTAATTCTCATGCGTTACCAGTAATACGTCTTGGTTCATCTGACCAGTTTGAGTTAACTTTCGATCAAATGTCTAATGAGTACCATCGCTATCTTTATAGAATAATACACCTCGATGCTGACTTCAAAAAGTCAACAAGTTTATTTGAGAATGATTGGGTTGAGACTTCTGCAGAATGGACAGTAATAGATGACTATGTTGAAAGTATGAACACTATTACTAATTACACCCACTATCGAATTAGGATACCTAATAATAATGTACAGCCCTTGTTAAGTGGCAACTATAAATTAGAAGTTGTTTTAGATGAAGATGGTACACTAACTCCAGCACTGAATGCTTACTTTTTTGTTATTGATTCAAAAGTAAATACCATTCTTGATGTGACAACCAATACAGACATTGATTGGAACGCTACACATCAACAAGTCCGGATGTCTATTGATACGCGTCAACTAAATATACAAGTACCAGAGGAAGAAATACGAACTATAATCCTTCAAAACCATCGCTGGGACAATGCCATTTGGAATCCTAAACCTGATTATATAAGTGGAACAATTCTAGAATGGAGACACCAACAAAGCCTAATCTTTGACGCAGGGAATGAATATCGTCGCTTTGAAATACTTTCCACTCAATATCCAGGAATGGGGATAGATAATATAAGATGGTCTGGTTCTGAATATATGGCAAATTTATTAACAGCAAAACCGAGGCGTAATTATATAAATGATCAAGATAGAAACGGACAAATCGTTGTTCGAACGCAAGACAATAACGATGCTGCCTCACAAAGCGAGTATGTATGGGTAAATTTTAGTCTTAAAATGCCTGAGTTGAAAGATGCCGATATTTATATTTGCGGTGATTGGACATATGATTGTTTTTCACCCAGATATAGACTCATCTATGATGAATTTTCACAAGCTTATCTCAAAAGTATCTTCTTAAAAACAGGTTTTTACAGTTATTTATATCTTACTGTTCCCCATTCACACAATAAGGGATTTACTGGCCCTGTTGAGGGAAATTATTTTCAAACAGAAAATGAGTATACAGTACTGACCTATTATCGTAGAGTTGGCGATCGTTATTGGCAACTCGTAGGTTTGTCGGAAATTTCGTATGATAAAAAGCTATTAAATCAATAAGTAAAAGTACATGATAAATATCGTTTTTTTAGATGGTTTCACGCTAAATCCCGGTGATTTAGATTGGCATTGCTTTGAAAAAATGGGACGTTTCAAGGTTTATGATCGTACAGATATCACTGAAGTTATCCAACGATCAAAAGATGCAGATATTCTTATTCTAAACAAGACAAGATTAGGTGAAAAAGAAATACTTAAATTACCGCGATTACGCTTGATTTGCGTGGCTGCTACTGGATATGATGTAGTAGATGTAAATGCTGCGTCACGTAAAGGAATCGTTGTCTGCAATGCGGCAGGATATGGTACAACGGCGGTTGCTCAGATGGCTATCGCTCATCTTTTGAATATTACTAATCGAGTAAGTCATTATGCAGAGAAAAACCGCAATGGTTTTTGGAGAAACTCACCAGATTTCTGTTGCTGGAAAGAACCCTTAATAGGGCTTGAGAATAAGCGAGTAGCCATTGTTGGATTTGGTAGTATCGGGCAAAAAATAGCTGAAATGTTGCGCCCTTTTGGAGTTTGTTTGTTTGCAGTTTCTTCAAAAAAAGAATTACCTGCAGATGTCGATCATATCTCATTGGAAGAAGCTTTCCGCACCTGCGATATTGTTAGTCTGAATTGCCCGCTTACTCCCGATAATGAACATGTAATAAATTGGAAATTACTTGAAAAAGCTAATCCACACCTTATTCTGATAAATACTGCTCGAGGCCGTTTGGTCAACGATGAGGATCTGGCCAAGGCACTCAAAACAAACCGAATAGCAGCATATTGTGCAGATGTATTATCCGAAGAACCACCTTGTAACGACAATCCTCTCCTCCATCTACCAAATGCTTTTATTACACCACATATTGCATGGGCTACATTGGAGGCTCGTCAACGTATTCTTCGAATTGTTGGTCAAAATATTGAAACCTTCTTGGCAGGTAACCCTCAAAATATCGTCAATAAGTTGTAACTTCGTCGCAAAATTCAGAAGCAATGAATATAACGTTTGTCAACGTTTGCGATTTTATAGGAACCTTGGCCTTTGCCATTTCGGGTATTCGATTGGCATCGGCCAAACATTTTGACCTTTTTGGAGCCTATGTTGTAGGATTAACTACAGCTATAGGTGGTGGAACACTACGTGATGTAATGCTTGGTCTATCGCCCTTTTGGATGACGAACTCTTTTTATCTCATTTGCACTGCAATTGCTTTAGTGTGGGTAATCATTTTTCGAAAACTTCTTGTTCGACAAAACAACACATGGTTCTTATTTGACACTATCGGTCTAGCCCTCTTCACTGTCACAGGCATGGAAAAGACATTACAAGCAGGTTTCCCCTTTTGGACAGCAATCATCATGGGTTCTATAACAGGAGCTGGTGGAGGTGTACTTAGAGATGTCTTTATAAACGAGGTTCCTCTTATTTTTCGAGAGGAAATCTATGCACTAGCGTGTGTCATTGGAGGCTTTGGCTATTGGATATGTGCGCGATGTAACATTCCTCCACTCTACTGCTCTATTGTATGTGCATCTTTAGTTATTCTTATGCGCTTTTTGGCCGTTCGTTACAGACTTCATCTTCCCATATTAAAGGCGGAAGATGACAGCAAGAATACTCAAAACTAATCTTTTACTATAGAGTTCTTCTTAACATTTTACTAATATCTATATACAGATTTTGGTATTTCAAACATTGCAAGATTATATTGTCAGCAAGGAGAAATAAGGATTTATGTGTAAAATTCCTAACTTTTATTGCCGCTTCAACCTTTTCGACTTAACTTTGCAATACAAAGCTAAATTTCTATATGGAATCACTGAAGCATGAATGTGGCGTAGCATTAGTACGCCTACTCAAACCTCTAGATTATTATCAGGAGAAATACGGCTCTTGGCAATATGGATTGAGTAAACTCTACCTGATGATGGAGAAGCAGCACAATCGTGGCCAAGAAGGCGCCGGATTGGCTTGTGTTAAAACTTTGGCAGAGCCAGGGGAAGAGATTATCTACCGTGAACGGGCAATGGGGACTGGTGGTATTTCTCAGATATTCTCTGCTGTACGGCAGCGCATGGATGAATATTCAGCTGAACAGCGTCAAGATATGGATTTTGTAAACCACCATCTTCCCTATGCAGGGGAGATTTATATGGGCCACCTTCGGTATTCAACTACTGGCAAGCGTGGCCTTAATTATATCCATCCCTTTATGCGACGTTCGAATTGGCGTGCCAAGAATCTCTGTATTTGCGCTAATTTCAACATGACCAATGTGCCTGAAATTTTTCAAACCATTGCATCTAAAGGGCAGCATCCTCGCATGATGTCAGATACTTATATTCTCCTTGAGCAGCTAGGGCATCGTCTTGATCGAGAAAGTGAGCGATGTTTTGAAGAGGCTAAAAAGTTAGGACTACAGGATAAGAATATCACGACTTATATTGAAGATCATATAGATCTCTCAAATATGCTTAAATTAAGTGCACCTGTTTGGGATGGCGGATATGCAATCATGGGGGTAACTGGAAGTGGAGAAACGTTCGTTATGCGCGATCCGTGGGGCATTCGACCTGTTTTCTTCTATAAAAATGACGAGGTATTCGCTGTTGCTTCAGAGCGTCCAGTTTTACAGACAACCTTTGATGTTGATAGAGAAGATATCGCTGAAATAAAACCAGGAGAAGCATTACTCTTGAATAAGCATTGTGAGTTGCGTCATATCCAAATACTTGAACCTCGTAAGTTTGCTGCTTGTTCCTTTGAACGTGTCTACTTTAGTCGTGGTTCTGATTGTGATATTTACCAAGAACGTAAAACGTTAGGAAGAAGCCTTGTACCTGCTGTATTGAAAGCTATCAATAACGAATTAGATAACACTGTTTTTTCTTATATCCCTAATACTGCAGAAGCAGCCTATTATGGCATGATTGAAGGATTTGAGAACCATCTCAATAGTTTAAAGACTAAGGAGATTGAGAACTTGATGAAGCTAGCGCTTTCTACAGAGGAATTCGAGCAAAAAATCCACAATATCCTTAATCGTCGCATTCGAGCTGAGAAGATTGCTTGGAAAGATATAAAAATGCGCACCTTCATTGCAGAGGGTAGCGCAAGAAATGATCTTGCAGCTCATGTTTACGACATTACTTATGGCTCACTAAAACCATATATAGACAATCTCGTTGTTATAGATGATAGTATTGTCCGTGGTACAACATTGCGCGAAAGTGTCATCCGAATACTAGACCGTCTTCATCCTAAACGCATTGTAATCGTTAGTTCAGCTCCTCAAGTTCGCTATCCTGATTTCTATGGTATTGACATGAGCAATATGGACGATTTTATAGCTTTTAGAGCAGCAGTAGAGCTACTGAAAGACCATAAAGAAACAGAACGTATCCATAATATTTATCTGCGTTGCAAAGAACAGTTACTATTACCTAAAGAAAAGCAAGCAGAGGTTGTGCGTACCCTGTATGAAGGATTCTCACAAGAAGAAATTAGTAACAAGATGGCAGAAATGTTACGTCCTGAAGGAGTTACTTGCGAAATAAAAATGGTATACCAAACTCTAGAAGGATTACACACTGCTTGTCCGGTTAGTCCTGGAGATTGGTATTTTTCTGGACACTACCCCACACCAGGAGGAATTATGCGCGTAAATCAAGCTTTCGTAGATTTCTACGAGCATAATTCTAATAAGTTTGACATTGATTAACAGCAATACTAAGATATGCGAAGTGTAACATTAGTACTCAGCGATGGGACAAAGTTCCATGGTAAATCTTTCGGCTACGAAAAACCCGTAGCTGGAGAAGTGGTCTTTAATACAGCTATGATGGGATACCCAGAGTCTCTTACTGATCCTTCTTATGCAGGACAGTTGATGACTCTGACTTTTCCTCTTGTAGGTAACTATGGTGTTCCCCCCTTTACCGTGGAGAAAAATGGCATAGCCACATTTATGGAAAGTGACCGCATTCATGCAAGTGCTATAATTGTTAGTGACTATAGCGAGACGTTTTCTCATTGGAATGCAAAAGAGAGCTTAGCAGATTGGCTTAGGCGTGAAGAAGTTCCAGGAATTTGCGGAATTGATACGCGCCAGCTTACAAAAGTTCTTCGCGAACATGGCGTGATGATGGGTAAGATTATCTTTGATGATGAGCCTACAAACATTCCTGAAGCTGAATACGAAGGTGTGAATTATGTAGCTAAAGTATCTTGCAAAGAAGTGACACACTACAATCGAGGTGCAGGAAAAAAGGTTGTACTAGTAGATTGTGGCGTAAAACATAATATCCTTCGATGCTTGATTGATCGCGGTGTTGAGCTCATACGCGTACCTTGGAATTATGATTTCAACAATATGGAATTTGATGGTCTTTTTCTTGCAAACGGACCTGGCGACCCAGACACGTGTGTGGAATCTGTAAAAAATATACAGAAATTCCTGACTAATCCTAAAGTACGTCCTTGTATGGGTATTTGCATGGGCAACCAATTATTATCAAAAGCTGCAGGAGCTTCTATCTATAAGTTGAAATACGGACATCGTAGTCATAATCAACCTGTTCGCATGGTAGGCTCTAATCAATGTTTTATTACTAGTCAGAACCATGGATATGCTGTTGATAGTACTACTCTTCCTCCTGATTGGGAACCATTATTTGTTAATATGAATGACGGTTCTAATGAAGGTGTAAAACATAAAACTAATCCATGGTTCTCTGCACAATTCCACCCTGAAGCTTGTAGTGGGCCTCTAGATACAGAATTTCTTTTCGATAAATTTATAGAACTCTTGTAAAATAGGTTTCTTTGTATGAAAGATAACATTCAAAAAGTATTGCTCTTAGGATCTGGAGCCTTGAAAATCGGTGAAGCTGGGGAGTTTGACTATTCCGGTTCACAGGCATTGAAAGCTCTTAAAGAAGAAGGTATAGAAACAATTCTTATCAATCCTAATATTGCTACGGTTCAAACCAGTGAAGGTGTTGCTGATAAGATCTATTTCTTGCCTGTGACTCCTTTCTTTGTTGAAAAAGTTATTCAGAAAGAAAAACCACAAGGCATTATGCTTGCCTTCGGTGGGCAAACAGCTCTAAACTGTGGTGTAGAACTCTATCGAAGTGGTATTCTTGAGAAATATAATCTAGAAGTTCTAGGTACTCCCGTTCAAGCCATTATGGATACAGAGGATCGAGAACTTTTTGTAGAGAAACTTGACGAGATTAATGTTCACACCATCAAGAGTCATGCATGTGAAAACATAGAAACAGCGAGAAAAGCGGCAAAAGAGTTGGGCTATCCTGTTATTATCAGAGCTGCCTACGCGTTGGGAGGGCTTGGTTCTGGATTCTGTGATAATGAAGAAGAGTTGAACAAGATTGCAGAGAAAGCATTCTCTTTCTCTCCACAAGTCTTGGTAGAGAAAAGTTTAAAAGGTTGGAAAGAAATTGAATATGAAGTTGTACGTGATAAATACGATAATTGTATCACAGTGTGCAACATGGAAAACTTTGATCCTCTAGGTATTCACACAGGAGAAAGTATTGTCATTGCTCCATCTCAGACCCTTACAAATGCTGAATATCATAAGTTGCGTGCACTAAGTATTAAGATTGTTCGCCACATTGGTATTGTGGGTGAATGTAATGTGCAATATGCTTTTGATCCTTATTCAGAAGACTATCGCGTCATTGAGGTAAACGCACGTTTAAGTCGGTCTTCTGCCCTTGCTTCAAAAGCTACTGGCTATCCTTTGGCTTTTGTTGCTGCCAAATTAGGTCTAGGCTATGGTCTCTTTGAGCTCAAGAATTCTGTAACTAAAACAACCAGTGCTTTCTTTGAACCGGCACTTGATTATGTCGTTTGCAAAATCCCACGGTGGGACTTAGGAAAATTCCACGGTGTAGATCGAGAGCTAGGTTCCAGCATGAAATCGGTGGGTGAAGTAATGGCTATAGGTCGCACTTTCGAAGAAGCCATCCAAAAAGGCATTCGAATGGTAGGCTTAGGGCTTCATGGATTTGTGGGAAACAAAGAACTTAAAATTGAAGATATTGAAGGAAGTCTTTCAGCTCCCACAGATAAGCGAATACTTGTTATCGAGAAGGCTTTCTTTGATGGAATGAGTGTTGATCGTATTCATGAACTGACTAAGATTGACAAATGGTTCCTTTACAAATTAGAGCACATCTTTAAAATTAACAAAGAACTCAAAGCTTGCCGAAGTATCAATAATTTAGATAACGAACTGCTGAAGACAGCCAAGATTTATGGCTTCACTGACTTCCAAATAGCGCGTGCTATAGGTATGGAAGCTGATATGGATATGGAGAAGGCAGTGCTCGTTGTGCGCGAGCGAAGAAAACAAGCAGGCATAGTTCCTTATGTTAAGCAAATTGACACACTCGCTGCTGAATATCCAGCACAAACCAACTACTTGTATCTCTCCTATTCTGCCGTCGCCCATGATGTACAGTTTGAAAATGATCATCGTTCTGTAGTAGTTCTTGGTTCAGGTGCTTATCGTATTGGCTCTTCTGTAGAATTCGACTGGTGTGGTGTTCAAGCCCTCAATACCATTCGTAGAAATGGCTATCGTAGTGTCATGATAAATTATAATCCTGAGACCGTATCTACTGACTATGATATGTGCGATCGTCTGTATTTTGATGAGTTGACATTTGAACGTGTCATGGATATTCTTGATCTTGAGACTCCGTATGGCGTTGTAGTATCTACGGGGGGGCAGATTCCTCAAAATTTGGCAATGCGCATGGATCAGCAAAACATTCCCATTTTGGGAACTCAGGCTAAATACATCGACAATGCTGAAGACCGAGAGAAATTCTCAGCAATGCTTGGACGCATCGACGTTGACCAACCAGAATGGAGTGCCCTGACCACAATGGAAGACATTCGCAAATTCATTGATAAAGTAGGTTTTCCCGTTCTAGTGCGTCCTTCTTACGTTCTCTCTGGCGCAGCCATGAATGTTTGCTCTAATGATGAAGAATTAGAACGGTTCTTGAAACTCGCGGCAAATGTATCTAAGAAGCATCCTGTAGTAGTGAGTAAATTCTTGCTCCATGCTAAGGAAGTAGAAATGGACGCTGTTGCAAAAGATGGTGAGATTATTGCCTATGCCATCAGTGAGCACGTAGAGTTTGCGGGTGTCCACTCCGGAGATGCTACCATCCAATTCCCTCCGCAGAAACTTTATGTAGAAACCGTTCGCCGTATCAAGAGAATTTCTCGTCAGATAGCACGCGAATTGCATATAAGTGGTCCTTTCAATATCCAATTTTTAGCAAAAGAAAATGATATAAAGGTTATTGAATGTAATCTACGTGCCTCACGTTCATTCCCTTTTGTAAGTAAGGTTCTGAAAATAAATCTTATTGAATTAGCAACTAGAGTAATGCTTGGCCTTCCCGTGGAGAAGCCCAATAAGAATCTTTTCGACTTAGATTATGTAGGCGTAAAGGCTAGTCAGTTCTCATTCAATCGTCTACAAAACGCTGACCCTGTACTTGGTGTTGATATGGTTTCAACGGGTGAAGTAGGTTGTATAGGTGAAGATTCCAGAACTGCACTACTGAAGAGTATGCTATCTGTTGGCTTAAGAATCCCCAAGAAGAGTGTTCTTCTCTCAACTGGCAATGGACTTCAAAAGGCAGATATGCTCACTGCATCACAGTTGTTAGCACAACGTGGTTATAATATTTATGCCACAAAGGGGACCAGTCAATATCTTACAGAAAATGGTATCAAGAACACTCGCGTATATTGGCCTACAGAAGAGGGCACACCACAAGTTATAGATTTGCTTCGCGAGAAGAAGGTAGATATGGTGGTGAATATTCCACGCGATCTCTCTAGCCGAGAAATCACCAATGGTTATCGCGTGCGTCGTACTGCAATTGACCTAAATATTCCACTACTCACAAATGCAAGGCTTGCTAGTTCTTTCATCCATGCATTTGCAACAGTAAATGTAGATGATTTAGATATTAAAAGTTGGGATGAATATTAATTCGAATGACTTCTAATATATTATCGCCACTTCCTGGATACCAGAAAGTGGCGATTAATTTATAGAGAGGAACTATCTTTTTTGCAGCTACAAAGATAAAAACAAAGGAGCTTACACAATTTGTAGGAAAGTATCTATCTTAAAACGAGTTCTATACACTCATAGTTTTCTAAAAACATCTTTATTGTATTTTCAAATGCAATAAGGATGCTGGCTGACACTATAAGGATATTTATTTACGCAATAAGGATGTTCTTACCTACCCTTATATCTCACTCACCCGTCCTTATTCTCTCCCTTTGAACTACACCATATTTTATTGTCTAAATGGGCGAACTATATAAGAGATTTATAGTATCATCAGTAGATTCATAAAATATAACATCTCATATTGTAACATTTACACACATTTACCGTTCTAATAGATATAAACCAGCAACAATTAAAAACAAGAATGAATATGAAACGTTACCTACTATTTTTACTCTTGACCATCGCAAGTATGATCTCTGCAAAGGCATTAAGCTATAATGAAGCCCGTGAAAGGGCTTGGTATCTGACTGATAAAATGGCATACGAACTCAATTTAACTGCAGAGCAGTATGATTGTGTGTATCAAATCAATTTAGATTATTTCATGCAAGTTACCAGTCCTCAAGATATCTATGGCTACTATTGGAACTATCGGGATGAAGATCTCCGATACGTACTCTATGATTGGCAATATCAATCATATATGAATTTAGATTACTTCTTTCGTCCTTTGCGCTGGTATCGCTCAACGTGGCAATTCCCAATCCTTAGCTATTACAACCGTTCTTACTATTATTATCAACGGCCAACTATATACATCACTTATCAAGGAGGATTCTGGCGCTGTGGACACAATGACGTGAGCCCCTATCGTGACTGGCGTCCCTCAACCTATTATGCAGGAGGTGGCATGAGAGACAGATATATGCGAGATTCATTTGGAAACCAAGGCATCTATCGAGGCGGACATAACGATGGTGCTTATGGTAGACCTAATGGAAATTTTGGTAATGAGCGTTTTCCTAATCGCAATAACAATAATCAAGGGCAAGGATTTGGTGGTCGTCGCGACATGAATACAAATGGTCAACAATTCTCCAATCAAGGAGGATTCAGAGTGGGAAACAACAATACAAATTTTCCAACAAGAGACCGCTCAGAATTGCAATATGAGAATAGAAGTGGGTGCTCCTCTTTCTCTCAAAGTCCCAATCGCTCTTTTGGAGAAGGTCGTAACACAAGTGAGCGCAGTTATGGAACACAAGAATCACAGCGTTCCTTCAACCGTTCTTCAAATCCGCAGAACTCTCCTCAACAACCTAGACAATCTAGTAGAAATATACCACAACAACAGCAAATAGGTGGTGGGCGACAATTTGGAAGATAAGTTCCCCCCTTTATCTTATCATATAAGATAAAACCCGTAACTCCTGACATAGGAGTTACGGGTTTATATTTTAGCAACTATCCTCAATACCATAGAACTCTTTCATTTAGGAATAAGTTTTATACAAAAGAGATTATACCAATAAAGTTGTAGCAACCTAGAAAATTTTACACAGAAGTTTTTATAGAGCGTTATAAGCACACTCAAAACCTAAGGCAGAATGTTGAAAGATTTGGTAGCTGTTATCTGATAAAGCAAAGGAGAACTGGTACAATACACAGAACCATTGTTTGGGAAATCCAACTTATACCCCTTTATAACCTCATTCCCTGACACACTATATTTACCAACAAAAGTTACAGATATTGATCCTGCAGCAGTTACAGTAACAGTATCCGCTGGTACAGATGTGTTCTTATCATAAACAGTTCCTTGCATATGTTTCTGATTACGAACTCCAGCTGATGGGTTAAAAGACCAAGAATAAGTGGTGGTATTCAACAATTTTCCCTTACTGGTCTCTACTAAAGAAATTACCACGCGATCACCTACATGAATGGCCCCCGTACCAGAGAGTTTTTTTACAGAAATATCGGAAAAACGCGGAGGTTCTGACCTATAAGTATCTTGAGAGCAACTGCCTAAAATTGTGACAGCTGCAAAAAAAATAAGAAATTTATACATATCGTTTTATTTTCTATGCTTATTGTAATCTTTTATTTTAAGAGTCCGATACCTTGTCGCAAAATCTTTGGTTCTTCGTCTAAACAATCAACAATGGTACTTTCTGCATCCATTCCCTCTCCCCCATTAACAACTAAATCTACATCCGCTCCAAAATGTTCTTCAATGAGTTCTGGATTAATAGCATATTCTCTATCTAGAGCATCTAGCGGTAGAGATGCTGTTAATAAAGGAACTTCCAGCATTTCAACTAGTTGATTAGTAATAGGGTTGTCGGGCATACGTATTCCTACCTCTTTCTGCCGGCGTGCACGAAAAATCTTTGGCAACCGACTCGTTCCTGGTAAGATAAAAGTAAATGGTCCGGGAAGATTTCGCTTCATTAACTTAAATACTGGCGTAGATATATGAGCATATTCGCTAATGTTACTCATGTCGTAACAAATAATGCTTAACGGATGAGAGCGCAAGTCTATATTACGAATCCGACAAATACGCTCTACAGCACGTTCCTTAAGAGCATTACATCCCAAAGCATAAGTTGTATCTGTAGGATATATGATAACACCACCATCATTGAGAACATCTATGATTTGCTGAAGGCGTGAGATATCATTATGAGAGGAATATAAGCGTAGCATCAGAATGTTTTCAGACAACTATAAAGGCGCTGCATTGGCAAACCCATAACATTATAATAACTTCCCTCCAAACTAGAAACAGCAGCCAAACCAATCCAGTCTTGAATACCATAGGCTCCAGCTTTGTCAAGCGGAAGATATTTTTCTACATAAAATTCTATTTCATCCTCAGACAGTTCGGCAAAAGTCACTTTTGAAGTAGTTACAAAATTCTCCAACCTTTCTTTTGTGAAAACACAAACTCCTGTAGAGACTTCGTGTACTTGGCCAGACAATTTATGCAACATATCTTTTGCATCCTCAACACTATGTGGTTTTCCCAGTTCTTCACCATTAAGAGTTACAAGTGTATCAGCAGTTATAATGAGTTCGGAGGGAAGCATCGACTCACGATAGTCATAAGCCTTTTTACGAGCGATGAATTTTGCTATCTCTTCACCTTTCAACTCTGCAGGATAGGATTCATCTATACCTAAAAGAGTGCGCACCTTAAAGTCTATCCCTAGGCGCTGTAAAAGCTCTTTACGACGTGGCGAACTGCTCGCTAAGATTACGTCGAATTTATTAAGATTATCAAGCATTTTTTCGAACTATTTTATTTAATGCATAAAAAGTAGAACGCTAAATGATTCTAACAAATAAAATGGAATTACCACCCAAAAGCAACTTTATCATTAAGGCTATTCATCCAAAAACCTTTGGCTTTAAGTACTTGTTCGACAACATCTCGAACGCAGCCTTCACCTCCACAATAACCACTGACATAGCATGAAATCTCTTTGATTTCTACTGCAGCATCATACGGACAAACGGGACACCCACAAGATTTCATAATTTCATAATCAGGAATATCATCTCCCATATAAAGAACTTCCTCTGGTTGTAGGCCTACTAATTCACACCAGTGATGAAAACATTCTATCTTAACAGAAACTCCATCAAAGATATTCTGCAGACCGAGGCGTTCATAACGCTGACGCACTAATGGGCTACGTCCTCCGGTTATAATGGCTACTTGTAATCCACACTTTACTGCTAACTGAAGAGCGTAGCCATCTTTTATATTAGCCGTTCTTATTGGCTGGCCATCATCGTTAAAAAGATAGACATTGTTTGTGCTTAAAACCCCGTCAACATCGAAGGCTAACGCCTGTATTTTTTTCAAATCGTAATCAATCATGTGAATTCTGGTGAATAGAAAGGCTCATCAATTTGTAAATGTCGCGTTTTATTGTTTCTGAAATCAAGGAAAGATGCTTGTTTATTACATTCTGGTCATAACGAACAGCAGGTCCTGTCTGTGCTTCTTCTGGAGGAAGTTCGTGAACTTTTTTTGCTGTTTCATCAATAAGCGGAAGAAGATACTCAAAAGGTAAGCCAGCCTTTTCCATTTCTTGAGATGCAAGAGTATAGCAATGATTTGCAAAATTGCACGCTAAAACTGAAGCTAAATGCAACCTAAGACGACGATCTGAATCAAGAAAATTAACTTGACTACTTATAGACTGTGCCATAGAAAAAAGGGTCTGAGCAACTTCATTATCAGATGGCTCAACAAAAATAGGTATATTATCAAATAAAACAGCACGTTTCTTTGAAAAAGTCTGCATAGGATAGAAAATTCCATACTTATTAACTTTTCCATGAAAAATACTTAGAGGTATGGATCCTGCCGTATGAACAAAAATGGCTTGAGGATATAGTAATATAACTTTTGATAAAAGTTCTTCTAATACACTATCCTTTACAGAGAATATATATATATCTGCCTCTAAAAGTTCCTCTATATTGGTCGTCCAAAAACAGCCCAAATCATCACCCAAGGTTTGGGCCGACGAAGTCGTCCGGCTATAAACTCCCTTTATCTTATATCCTGCATGCAATAAGGCATGAGAAAGATGCGTTGCAACATTTCCTGCTCCAATAAAAAAAATACTCTTTCCATTTGAGATACCATAAGATGAGTCTTCTTCTATTGGTTGGTTTTTTCTAGTCATTTTTATAGAAAAAAAGCAATTACCATTTAACAGACTTGATTATCAACACTAAGATTATTCTTGAAATCTCTTTGAAGCACGCACTAAGTGACGTATCATAGATATGAACTCCTGCGTTTCTTGCAACATATTTAAATATAGCAGTGTTGCACGTATATTTTCTTCCTCATGCTGCAAATGATCCTGCTGACTATGGCGTATTTCAGAAAGACGTTTTTTCAAAGAATTCCCCTCCACAAGAACTTCATCTGCCCCTGTAAAATCACCACTGTCAACCATTTTACGCGTGCGCACTAACATGGCATCAACCTCCTCACAAATTGGAGTAAATTCTATAATATCAACTTTAGGAAGTGGATTAAAATTATTATCAACGTGCTCTAAAGCAGGCTCAAGCATACGCTTTAAGCAATAGAAAATTTGCGTAAGATTGTTAGACCCCAAGTGAAACCATGTATTCTTCTCAACAGCCTGCAAATAGTCAAGGCGGCGCATACCAACAATTTCCTTACGACGATAACGTTTCCATTTATCTCTAGCTGCCTCTAATTCATGAGACGCCGTGCGCAACTGCCGAATATTCTCTTTCATTACCCCCTGAGTAATGTTATTGAACGTATTTTGCATAGCATCTATCATTTCCACTTGTGTAGACTTGACATGAAGCACCAGTAAATCCCAAATCTCATTTTTATCCTTTGCATGGACCAGTTTACGAAAAACAAGATCTACCGTTTCCTCTTCTTGCTTTTTCTTAAATGCACGATTATTTCGAATAAGTACAGCCACAACAATCACTATAACTAGGATCATACCAAAGACGCCAGCCAAATGATTCATCGTTGCAACCAAGCTACTCAAAATGAAGGCTGCGCCAGCTGTTACGAACCAGCCACCAACAACGGTAATAACACCAGTAATACGATAGACTGCCGTTTCTCTTCCCCATGCTCGATCAGCAAGTGAAGACCCCATGCCCACCATAAAAGCGACATAAGTTGTAGATAGCGGAAGTTGTAAGCTAGTCCCAATAACAATAAGAAGCCCAGCAAGCACCAAGTTAACGCAAGCTCGAACCAAATCAAACGTCGCTCCTTCAGGCATGATATTCTCATCTTCATTGAAACGCGTATCCAGCCACCGTTTTATGAATTCTGGTTCTAAACGACTGAGGAACGAATTCACTATAAGCGTTTGACGTACTATAGAACGAGCTATCTTAGAGCTGCTAAAAACCTCCTCTCCTTCCGTCTGTGAAGCCAAACTATTACTATTTTCTACAACTTTCCGAGCTTTTTTAGACAGGCATAAAGCAATCATCATGATAGCTCCAGAACCAACAAGGAACCAAGGTTTTATTGTATTAAAAGTAGCATCAACACTTGGGCCCGTAAGGATTCCCATAGTATAGGTATGAGGGTCCGCACCTGAATGACGTGAAATATCTAGGAATGACTCTAGACTCGTTAAAGGCACACCAATAAAATTTACCAAGTCGTTTCCTGCAAAAGCCATTGCAAGTGAAAAAGTACCAAAAAGAACTATCACTTTTAATACATTCACACGACACCAATGCAGTACTTGCATTAAACACGTAAAAGTAATGAAACAAGCACACAATACTTGACTAGAATTGTTATCTAACCAATCGGGCGTCATGCCTATCGCATTGAGCAAAGAAGTCCCCCTTAACCCTTTCACCAACAGGAAATACATAATACAAGTAATGCAAAATCCTCCAAAGATTGCTATACTGTATTTAAGATGCCTACGATAATTGAAAGTAAAAATAATACGTGTCACCCACATCACTATAGAGCCAAAGACAAAGGCTATAGCTACACTTGCGAAAATACTTATTATAATCTGCAGGGCTTTATCTGTATTTATCAATTCGGCATAAGTATACCCGTTCTGAGTTATCTTAAATAAAGCTATTGCACTAGAACTTCCTAAGAGTCCAAAAACCATAGAGACAGTAGTAGACGTAGGAAGGCCTAATGTGTTAAAGATATCCATTAAGATAATATCCGTAGCAGTAACTGCTAGACAAATACAAATTATATCATCAAAACTAAAATATGTTGGAGTCATAATTCCATGACGTGCAACATCCATCATTCCATCGCTTGTAGCAGCTCCCACAAAAACTCCAACTGCAGCAACAGCAAGTAAGGTTCGAAACTTTGCTGCTTTTGACCCCATAGCCGGACTCATAAAAGGTACAGCACTCCCTGCAACCCCCACGCTTAAATCGCAGATTGCCAAAGCAAAGAGAAATAATAAAATCCCTAAATAAAGGATACTCATAAATTCTTTTAGATAATTTTGGATGCAAAAATATATAATCGTTTCTGAAAGACCAATGAACTGCCAGCGGTTATGACAGAAAAATCTAATTTTCCTATAGAAATTGTAATATGTTTATTATTTTTGTAGTCCAAAAGAAACACTATATAAAATGGGTATATTCTCAAAACTATTTGCTAAAAAAGACACAGAGGCTGAAAAAGGATGGCGCGTTGGGGGCATGGAAGATTTTGTATCTCTTATCCGCGTATATTATCAAGCTGTTATGGCGTCACAAATGGGAATCTCTAATTTAGCGGCATTTCCTGATTTGCGTGTTTTTAAACAGACACTACATGTCTCTACAACCAATAATAAACTTGGAATCAATGAGAAAAAACGTTGTAAAGAGATGTTGTCTTCACTATATGGGATGCCTGCCAACTTTTTCTCTGAGATTGATGCAAGCATAAAGAAGAACTGCCGCACCCCACAACAGATGCAGCAATATCTTTTCCAATTCCAAGGCTTCACACAAGAACTTATGATGCTTGTAGGAAACCTCATGAAATGGAAATTTCGTGTTCCAAGTTTTATGCGTAAAGCATTATATTCAATGACTCAAAAAACTATTGCAGATATTACAACTAAAGATTCTTGGAAAGATGAAGGAATCCGTAGAAGCGTAATCGCCGTAAGACAATATCAGAGACATTTAGATTACTCAGCTGAGTGGATGACAGAATATGTTTTCCACATTATTATTTTGGCAAAAAAAGAACCTAATGCAGAAGAAAAAGCCAAGAACAAATAGTCCAATCACCAAGTTATCAATTGGTTATTAATTGATTTCTAACTTATCAAACAATAAAAAAATGAATAAGAGAATACTTGTTACAGGTGGAACAGGCTTTATTGGCTCCCACACAACAGTAGAATTGCAACAAGCTGGTTATGATGTAGTAATTGTAGACAACTTGTCAAACTCCAAAGCAGATGTTGTTGATGGCATAGAAGCCATTACAGGAATTCGCCCAGCCTTTGAGGAAGTGGACTGCACTAATATGCCAGCTCTTGAGGCTGTATTCCAAAAATATGCTCCCATTGAAGGTATCATCCACTTTGCAGCTAGTAAAGCTGTAGGAGAAAGCGTTCAGAAACCATTGAAATATTATCGCAACAATACGGTCAGTACTATTAATCTGCTCGAGTTGATGCCGAAATATAATGTAAAAGGCTTCATTTTCTCTAGTAGCTGTACTGTTTATGGTCAACCAGATGAGGACAATCTACCAGTGAAAGAAACTACACCACGTAAAGATGCAGAAAGTCCATATGGTAATACAAAGAAAATAGATGAAGATATTATTACGGATTTTTGCAAGAGTGGAGCTCCTATTCACGCAACTCTTCTCCGCTATTTCAACCCAATTGGTGCTCATCCTTCTTGTCTGATTGGTGAGATGCCCAATGGTGTACCAGCTAATCTAATTCCTTACCTCACTCAAACAGCCATGGGTATTCGAGAATGTCTTTCAGTCTTTGGAGATGACTATAATACGCCAGATGGTAGCTGTTTACGCGACTATATCTATGTCGTTGACTTAGCTAAAGCGCATGTTGCTGCAATGGAAAGAATTCTAGAAAATAAAAGTGAGCAAGCTGTTGAGATTTTCAATGTAGGAACTGGTAATGGCGTTAGTGTCCTTGAACTTATCAAAACTTTTGAGAAATGCACTGGTGTAAAATTGAATTATAAGATTGCAGAGCGCCGCGCTGGTGATATTGAAAAAGTATGGGGAAATGTTGATAAAGCCAATAATGTCTTAGGCTGGCATGCCGTACACACACTTGACGAGGCTCTTCTTAGTGCTTGGAACTGGCAAAAAAAACTCCGCGAGCGTGGAATCATGTAATATAACGTACTTTGATAGCTACGTTTTTCTATAAATCTATACGAATTCAACGAACTTTTATTTTATAGTATTAGTTCGTTGAATTTGTAATAATCCTCAAAATACATTGAATAAATGACTACACCATACTACTTACTTGACGAGAGTAAGCTAAGGAAAAACCTTCAACTCATTCAAGATACTGCAGAAAGAGCAGGAGTAGAGTTTATCTTAGCTTTCAAAGCTTTTGCTCTATGGCGTACATTCCCTATTTTTCGAGAATACATTAGACACACAACGGCTTCTTCACCTTTTGAGGCTTGTTTAGGCTTTAAAGAATTTGGAGCGGCTTGCCACACTTATTCCCCAGCCTATGAAGAAAACACCTTTGATGAGATCCTTGAATACTCTAGTCATGTAACCTTTAATTCACTCACACAATTTGAGCGTTTTTACTCACGCGCAAAAGACAAAGTGAGCTGTGGTGTACGAATCAATCCTGAATATAGCGAAATAGACACTGAATTATACAATCCGTGTGCACCAGGCAGTCGTTTTGGTATTTTGGCTCATCAACTTCCTAAAGTCTTACCTGAAGGAATCGAAGGATTCCATTGTCATTGTCATTGTGAAAGTGATAGCTATGCATTAGAACATAGCCTACAACATATAGAAGAAAAATTTGGTAGTTGGCTCAAAGATATAAAGTGGTTAAACCTCGGGGGAGGCCAGCTGCTTACTCG
Source organism: Alloprevotella sp. (assembly GCF_057240785.1). NCBI lineage: Bacteria > Pseudomonadati > Bacteroidota > Bacteroidia > Bacteroidales > Prevotellaceae > Alloprevotella > Alloprevotella sp. The sequence continues at coordinate 80,909 of NZ_DBHHRH010000016.1, forward strand.
TAAAGATTATGATGTAGAACATCTTATATCTATACTTAGAGCTTTCAAAAAAAAGCATCCCAATTTACAGCTTATTCTTGAACCAGGAAGTGCCTTTGCTTGGCAAATAGGAACTCTTGTAGCTCAAGTTGTTGATATTGTTGAAAACCATCAGATAAAGACAGCTATTCTAAACGTAAGTTTTACATGTCACATGCCCGATTGTCTTGAAATGCCTTATTGGCCAAATATTCAAGGTGCAGAAACCCTCATAGGCGAAAATGCAAAAGGATGTGAGACAGAAGAACGTGTATATCGCTTAGGCGGTAATAGCTGTTTAAGCGGAGACTTCTTAGGATATTGGCGCTTTGCAAAACCGCTACATGTTGGTGATGAGATTATTTTCGAAGATATGATTCATTACACAACAGTTAAGACCAATATGTTTAATGGTATTGCTCACCCAGCAATAATTCTAGAGCACGTCAATGGAGAACGTGAAATGCTAAGAGAATATACTTACGAGGATTATAAAAATAGAATGGACTAATAAATTTATATACTTATGTCAAACAATCGACAATTACCGGAGAATGCCTTTCGCGAACTAAAGAACGGTGAAGAATACAAGCCTCTCATGTCCCCCGAAGGCCAATTTCGTGAAGTAACACCTTGGTCGCTAACTTGGGGGATCATCATGGCTATAATTTTCTCAGCAGCAACTGCTTACCTAGGTCTAAAAGTTGGTCAGGTTTTTGAAGCTGCTATTCCTATAACTATTATAGCAGTAGGAGTTGCAGGCGCGACACATAGGAAAGATCCTCTTGGAGAAAACGTTATCATACAGAGCATTGGTGCTTGTTCTGGAATGATTGTAGCCGGAGCAATTTTTACACTACCTGCTCTATACATTCTTCAAGCTAAATATCCTGAAATGACCATCAATTTCTTCGAGATTTTTATAGCATCCGTCTTAGGGGGTATATTAGGAATTTTATTTCTAATACCATTTCGCAAATACTTTGTAAAGGATATGCACGGAAAATATCCTTTCCCAGAAGCTACAGCTTCCACCCAAGTTCTTATCAGTGGAGAAGGGGAAGGTAGCAGTGCTAAGCCCTTGCTCGTTGCTGGTATAATTGGCGGTTTATACGACTTTATTGCTAGTGGGAATATAGGTGTAATGGTAGATATGGTAAGTAGTCGAGTTTTAGGTGTAGGCGAAGTTTTGGCACAAAAAGCTAAACTTGTATTTCAAGTTAATACAGGTGCTGCACTTTTAGGTATGGGCTATATTGTAGGCTTAAAATATGCAGCAATTATATGTGCAGGCTCCATTCTAACTTGGTGGATTATAGTCCCTGGAATAGCTTTGATATGGCCTGATATGAATGTCTCGCTCGATGCGTCTAAAACCATCCTTGCAAGCGCTGCAGATCCTCAAGAAATATACAATTATGCAAAGAGTCTTGGTATCGGAGCTATAGCCATGGCCGGTGTTATAGGCATAGCTAAGAGCTGGAGCGTCATCAAAAGTTCTTTTGGACTTATTGGAAAAGTATTCAAAGGCAGCAATAATAACGAAGCATCCCTTCCACGCACACAGCAAGATCTCAGCATGAAGATTATTGCTATCGGCACATTATTAACACTCATTATAACCTTTGTTTTTTTCCTCTTAGGAGTAATGAATGGTAATCTGCTATTTGCTATTGTTGGTATTCTCATTGTTGCTATCATTGCGTTCCTATTCACTACTGTTGCAGCAAATGCTATTGCTATCGTTGGTTCTAATCCAGTAAGTGGTATGACGCTAATGACACTAATTCTTGCCTGCGTCATTATGGCTGCAGTTGGACTAAAGGGCGTAAGTGGTATGACAGCCGCTCTTATCATGGGTGGCGTAGTCTGCACTGCACTTTCAACTGCAGGTAGTTTTATCACCGATCTTAAAATTGGATACTGGCTTGGTTCTACTCCTAAGAAACAAGAAACATTCAAGTTCATCGGAGTCCTTGTAAGTGCAGCTACGGTAGGAGGTGTCATCATGATTTTAAACAAAGTGTATGGTTTTAGCAATCCCAATACAATGGCAGCTCCACAAGCTCGTGCAATGGCTGCAGTTATAGAGCCTATAATGAACGGCGGACAAGCCCCATGGTTACTTTATGGTATTGGTGCGGCTATTGCTCTTTTAGTTAATATCTGTGGAATCAGTGCATTAGCTTTTGCACTGGGAATGTTCATACCCTTGCAACTAAACCTTCCACTTCTTGCTGGTGGTTTAATACATTGGTATGTTAGTTCTCGCAGCAAAGAAGAAGTAGTTAATAAAGCTCGTGCAGATAAAGGAACACTCCTAGCTAGCGGTTTTATTGCTGGTGGTGCCTTAATGGGAGTTGTCAGTGCAGGACTACAGTTTGGAGGCTATAACTTTGCTGATAAAGCATGGTTGGCAAGCCCCTGGAGCACATTGACAGCTTGCGTATTATACGTCCTACTTATTATTTACCTAATAAAAGCTTCTTTATCTGACTAAATAAAAGTTCCCACATTAAAATTGAGTAGATAACTTTTCCAGAAATTATTATTAAAAAGAAGAATCAATGAAAAAGGTATTTTTAGCAGTTCTTGCAATGGTGCTTTCGCTACCTTCTATTGCATGCACAAGTTTTCTTGTAGGTAAGAAAGCTTCAACAGATGGTTCTGTCTTTATTTCCTATAATGCAGACGATTATGGAATGTATGGCCATTTAATCTATCTACCTCATGCCATTCATCCGCAAGGGACTATGAGAAAAATTATCGATGGCGATACAAATCACTACCTAGGCGAAATTCCTGAGGCAACAGAAACCTATAAAGTTAATGGATACATCAATGAGTTTCAGGTCTCTATCATGGAAAGCACTTGGGGAGGCCGTGAAGAATTGGTTGATTCAAAAGGTATTATTGACTATGTCAGCTTGATGCGTATTGCTTTACAACGCTCAAAAACAGCGCGTGAAGCCATCAACGTAATGACGACTCTTGTTGAGAAGTATGGCTATGCCAGCAGTGGGGAGTCTTTCTCCATTGCCGACAAAAATGAAATTTGGATTATGGAAATGATCGGCAAAGGTACAGGAGTAACAGGCGCCAACTGGGTGGCTGTGCGAATCCCCGACGATTGTATTGCTGCTCATGCAAACCAAAGCCGTATCCATAAGATCTCTCAGTATGCCAAAAAGGATGTGCTCTATTCTAAGGATCTTATTAGTTTTGCGCGTAAAAAAGGCTACTTTAGTGGAAAAGATAATGAATTTGATTTCGCCAATGCCTTTGCTCCTGCAGATTTTGGAGCCATGCGTTTTTGTGAGGCCCGCGTATGGAGTTTCTTCAATCGCTTTGTTAGTGGCATGGAGAAATATCTAGACTATGTTGATGGTCATCACATTGGCAATGCCGAACCTATGCCTCTTTACATGCGTCCAACCCGTTCCCTCTCTCGTCAAGATATAATGGACGGAATGCGTGACCATTATGAAGGTACACCTTTTGATGTAAATAAAGATATGGGACAAGGACCATGGGAGATGCCCTACCGCCCTACTCCTCTCCAATTTAAGTATGAGGGAAAAACTTACTTCAATGAGCGCCCCATTTCTACGCAACAAACTGCTGACACATATATTGCTCAGCTACGTTCTTATCTTCCAGATGCTATTGGTGGTATCCTTTGGTATGGAAGTGACGATCCCAATATGATAAGCTACACTCCTATTTATTGCCAGAATACCATAGTGCCAGAATGCTTTAACGCTCCAGATGCTGACGGAGGAAATTTCTCGTGGAAATCTGCTTTCTGGGTTTGTAATTGGGTTAGCAATATGACTTACCCTCGCTACAATCAAGTATTTCCAGCAGTTCAACGAGTTCGTAATGAATTAGATAGTACGTGGATAGCCCAGCAACCGAGTGTGGAAGCTAAAGCCCAAGAGCTTTATAAGACGTCGCCAGATAAGGCTCAGGAGTTCCTAAACAGTTATAGTCTACAATGTGCTGCTACAATGTTGAAGGATTGGAAGAAACTTGGAGAGTACATTATCGTAAAATACAATGATATGACAGTTAAACCCGAAAAAAGTGGAGAGTTTGAACGCACTTCTGATGGGCTTTGTGTACCTCCTAAGCGCACGGGATTTTCTGAAAGTTATAAGTCATCCCTTATAAAAGAAACGGGTAACAAGTATTTAGTCCCTTCAATACCCCAATAATTAGAAATGGAATATGTCAAAACAAAAATCGAAGGTGTGTGGATTTGTGAGCCACACATCTTCGATGATGCTCGCGGCTATTTCATGGAAACGTGGCGTGAAGAAGATTTCAATAAAAATATAGGCAAAAAAATTACATTCATTCAGGATAACCAATCAAAGTCCAGTAAAGGAGTTCTCCGTGGCTTGCATTATCAAAGAGGAGAATTCTCACAAGCAAAATTGGTTCGTGTGCTGCAAGGTGAAGTTCTAGATGTTGCAGTTGATCTTCGAAAAAACTCTCTCACTTTTGGGAAGCATATAGCGGTAACTCTTAACGAAGTAAACAACAGACAACTATTCATCCCTCGTGGCTTTGCTCACGGTTTTCAAGTATTGAGTGATGTGGCTATATTTACTTACAAAGTCGACAATACCTATGTCCCCCAGGCCGAATGTAGTATTTGCTATAATGATCCAGACTTGGCCATAGACTGGCCCATTACAACTCCCGAAGAAGTATTACTTTCGGAAAAAGACTTAAACAAGGCAGTGTCCTTCAAAGAAGCAGTAGTATTTTAAGTATGAAGAATATTCGAAACTTTTGTATCATCGCTCATATTGACCATGGTAAAAGTACCTTGGCAGATCGTCTCTTAGAACGAACGCAGACCATAAAGGTAACAGAAGGGCAGATGCTCGATGATATGGATTTGGAACGTGAGCGCGGTATCACGATTAAGAGTCATGCCATCCAAATGGATTACACTCAAGATGGCCAGCACTATACATTAAACCTCATTGACACTCCGGGACACGTAGACTTCTCGTACGAGGTTTCTCGTAGTATCGCAGCCTGTGAGGGATGTTTACTCCTCGTCGATTCTACCCAGGGAGTTCAAGCACAGACTATATCAAATCTGTATATGGCCATAGAACATGACCTGGAGATTATTCCAGTTCTTTCAAAGTGCGACATGGTCAATTCGATGCCTGAGGAAGTAGAAGATGAAATCATTGAACTATTGGGTTGTAAGAGAGAGGAAATCATACGCGCGTCCGGAAAGACTGGTGAAGGTGTGGATAATATTCTGCGAGCCATTATAGAAAAAGTTCCAGCGCCTGTTGGAGAAGAGAACGCTCCTCTCCAAGCCATGATTTTTGACTCTGTTTTCAACCCTTTCCGTGGTATCATTGCCTACTATAAAATCATTAATGGCTCTCTACACTCTGGTGAAGAAGTAGTATTTGTCAATACGGGACAACGCTACATCGCAGATGAAATTGGAGTTCTTAAAATGGAACTTTCAGCTCGTAAGGAATTACATTGTGGCGATGTAGGTTATATCGTAAGTGGCATAAAAACGGCTACGGAAGTAAAAGTCGGTGATACAATCACATCTGTTGCAAAGCCTTGCGAAAAAGCCATTGCAGGCTTTGAGGAAGTAAAGCCGATGGTCTTTGCAGGTCTCTATCCTGTTGAAACTGAGGATTTCGAAAATCTTCGTACCAGCCTTGAGAAGTTGCAACTTAACGATGCCTCACTTACCTTCTCTCCCGAGTCTTCTGTTGCACTGGGCTTTGGCTTCCGTTGCGGCTTCTTAGGTCTACTTCACATGGACATTATTCAAGAGCGTCTTGATAGAGAGTTCAATATGAATGTGATTACGACTGTGCCCAACGTAAGCTACAATGTCTACGACAAACATCTCAATATGTTGGAGGTTCATAATCCCGCAGGAATGCCAGATGCCACTGACATCGACCACATTGAAGAACCTTATATTCGAGCAAGTATCATCACTAAAACAGATTATATAGGTTCTATTATGACCCTCTGCTTAAACAAACGTGGAGAACTTGTAAAACAAGAATATGTCTCAGGTGATCGTGTAGAAATACACTACGACATGCCTCTCGCAGAAATAGTTATTGACTTTTATGACAAACTCAAATCTATCTCTAAAGGGTATGCCTCTTTCGATTACCACCCCATAGAGTTCCGTCCTTCTCGTCTTGTCAAACTCGATATTCTACTCAATGGTGAACCTGTTGATGCCCTGTCTACACTTACTCACGTAGACAATGCAACAAACTTTGGTCGACGCATGTGCGAGAAATTGAAAGAACTTCTTCCACGCCAACAATTTGATATTGCGATACAGGCCGCTATCGGAGCAAAAATCATTGCGCGTGAAACTGTGAAGCAGCTAAGAAAAGACGTTACAGCAAAGTGCTATGGCGGTGATATAAGCCGTAAACGAAAGTTGCTTGAAAAGCAGAAACGTGGTAAGAAACGTATGAAGCAAATCGGCAACGTAGAAGTGCCACAAAAAGCTTTCCTTGCTGTATTGAAATTAGACTAATACATATATAAAACAGCCATGTAACTAAATGATACATGGCTGTTTTACTAAAGAAAATCTTGATACTGTCCTATAAAAGTGTGTAAGCCCTAAAGTACTTATATTTGACAAAGCAAAATGAAGCTTACGACAGAATAAATATCTGAATTAATTTTCCAAATGACCTCCAGTGAGGTTGTTTTTTATGAGTTGCTTCGCGTGTTTTTGGAGAGTTTTTCCAAACAAAAGTACACTCTCTTTATTGAGAAACATAGGTAATGTCTGAAAAAGTGTGTAAGATTCTCCTTGTCCTTTCCCCCATGCTTG
>NZ_DBHHRH010000017.1:0-36824 GCF_057240785.1 Alloprevotella sp.
CATATAAGAGAAAAAGAGACCCATTTTAGGTCTCTTTTTGTCACTTATGCCAAAATTCTTGGAGCTTTATGCCCAGTATGCTCACATTGCAGCAAAGCGTTATTACCCTTGTCCCTAACATTCGGCATCTCAGATATAGATGCCCTATTTTTTGGAGAAAAGCGAAAAACTTTAGGGCTTTGAAAAAGAAAAATCCTGCCAAAGCACACAAAGGAGGGGCTTCGGCAGGACGAATAAGGTGGAAGCGCATGGGGCAAAAGGAAAAAGCCGGATGCGCTGAAGCGATTATTTCAGGATTTTTACCGTTTTAGAATTTCCAGCTGTCATGATGTCGAGGATATAGGTTCCAGCAGGCCAAGCAGTAGTGGAGAGCACAACTCGGTCTGTTCCTTTCGCCGTCCCCAACAGTCGACCATCCGATGTGTAGGCACGAATGCTGAGTGGGCTTGCTCCTGTCACTTCTATGCTTGCTGGCGTTGTCGTCACCTTCAGACCGTTGGCGGAAGCCTCAGCAATACCAGTGGTTTTCTTTACCACAAACACCAAATTATGGTCGGCACGCACTGCGGCAAAGTACACCGTTGCAACCGAATCCCTACCGGCATTGAGCGTTGTCTGAACACCGTCCTTCGTGTAGCCAGCAAGGCGGAAGCCGTCTTGAGCCACGGCCTTGACCGAAACAGTTTTTCCCGGTGCGACGGCTGCTACCAACTGCTCGCCGGCAGCTGTCACTCCAGCCTTAGGGGTGAACGTCACGTCAAGTCCTGTGGGTACAGTCACACTGATAAGATATTTCTCCGTGAGTGCCGCAGAAGCATCGGCTGCTGCTTTCTCGTAATCGGCAGCTCCTACATAGAGGCTGGCAGCTGCCAGTTCCAAACCAGCCGTACCGCCCAATTGAAGAGGAGCTGGCGTGAGTACTTCCTCAGCATAAGCAGCATTGTAGGCAGTGCCCTGCAAATTGCCATCGATATAGACTTTCACCATACCGTTTGCCTCGCGCACAGCAGTAATCTGATGGTTACGGCCATCGTTCACCACAGAGTCAGCAGCAAAGGTAGTATGTCCCACCTTGAAGACGGGTTTTCCATTCACGAGTTCCAACTTCCACGCTCCTGCCTGCTGTGCTATGACTGTATTGGCAGCAGTAGTACGGACGAGTGTAGAGAAAGTGAAAGCATCGCGCCCACCTATCGTCTTCTCACTCACCGCTGTATAGGACTTATCCAAAGCCAAGAACTGAACGCCGGCGCGGAGGTCCGAACGCGTGGCTACGGTCTCTGCCTGCTGCAATTGTGCGGTGGAATCTATGCGGAGAACGAGACCTCCTGCATTATAATAGAAGACAGGAGATACATCCTGAGAGAGAACATTGTTCCAATCCGAAAGATTCTGTGCCTTCAGCGTGTAAGCCTTATTATCTTGTAGAGCATTGGCAAAGGTGAGTGTCACGGTGCGATAATCGGCCGATAAGGAAACCGCTGTGGGCTGGCCAACGAGTGTTGCTCCATCATAGAGAGCAAAGGCAGAAGTTGTGGGGCGGACGGGTTCGGAGAACTGCGCCACCACTTTGCGAGCTTCCGTAGAGCGCACCGTGGCAAACGTTGCAGGGGTGGTATCGGCCGCACCAAAGCGAAGCACGAGAATCTCACCCGGACGGAGCGTCAGTTGCATATTCTGACCGTATGCGTAAGTCGTGGCAGCAGGTGTCCAAGTCAGTGCTGTCGCTGCACCCGGTGTGCCGCTATATTGCATAATCAGGCCGGCATGCAAATTATTTGCTGTTTCGGGAACTCCTACCGCTTTGTCGAACGTAAACGTGAAAGTCTTAGAAGTGTTTGACGGATTGCGGAACGAAACAATACCCTCCGCTTGTTGTCCTGTTGTCACGGGACGCCAGCAAGAGTAGCCGTAGATTTCGCCCGACTTCGGCGAGCGGCCAAAGTAGACGGCATTGCGCAGTGTCTCGTAATTCTTGTCTATGAACGTGAGGGCTTCGGCATTGATAAGCCATTTGTTGCCTTCGTCCATCATGTTGTAAGAATAAAGCATTTCCCAGAACGCCGTACCACGTGTAGCCATCATGTAGAGGTAGGCACGGAACTCATTGTCAGACATAGCATTGGGACTCATACAGTCCGTCTTACCGTAGATAGGGTCGTGGTTGAATATGTGGCTCTGGGGAAATTGCAGACCGTTGGCATTGTAGAAATCGTAGTAGCGATCATCGCGATAGCTTAATTGCTTGTCGAGTTCACTATTGCGACCGCCCACTACAGCCCGTCCCATATCGTTGGAATTCTGCATCCACACACTGTTGCAGAACTGCAAAATCCACGGACTCGGATTGACGTAGCAAGTAAGATTGAGCCAAAGGTCGCTACCACGACCGGAGGCCTCGGCGTAAAGGTCGCGGAACACATCGTACCAACGCTCCCAATGCTCCGTAAAATAGTAGTTGCCATTTTTCCCGCCCGTGATATAACGGCCATTATTGCTGGGTTGCGGTTCTACCGTGGAGAAACCATCAAGTTTCCAATAATTAACCCCGTAATCCTTTTGGCAGGTGAGGAAAAAGTCGCGCAGCTTGGAGACATAGACAGAGTCGCCCGTCACAGCATCGCCCGAACGCGTATTATATGTGCCGTTACCGTGGGATTCAAGGAAATGTCCCCAACTTGCATTGAAATTGTAGCCACCACGCGGGCCGAGCCAAATACCAAAGTCGGAACCATAGCGGTGAGCTATCTGTGCTGCACCCTGAAGTCCCGTGGGGAATTTAGAATTGAATTCCCAGAAACCAGACACGTTGGAAGTAGTGCCGGAACGTTCCGTATCGCTCACGTTATAGTTGTTCCAACCATCATCCACAACATAGGAGTCCATCGGTCGGAGACCGTGCTGCGTGAAACCGCGTTCCATTCGTTTGAAACTGGTATTGATGCGCTCTTCCGTAATGGTCATCATCCAGTCGTACCAACTGTTGTACTGCATACGTACTTTAGTGGGGCGTGCAATCGTCTCAATGTAGGAGAAGAAGTCCTGACGGATCACTCCCACTTCGGAAACGGAGCGCGCAGCCCCTTCCACGTTAGGCCAAGTACGGAAAACGCCGTCTTTGGCAATGCTACTGAGCGATTTCCCGCTGTAGTAGCGCGAATGGCCAAAGCCGTTGGAGATTTCGTTCTCGGCTTGCGGAAATTCCGATCCAAAGAAAAGACCATCGATATAGAAGGGCTGACCGAGACTCATCGTGTAGGCACTCATACCTCCCACACCGCCGGAACCTTCTGGGTGAGACCATCGCTGATTAGCTGCCACGCTCTCAACGCCCATATTCTCCATTTCGATATAGTCGATGGGCGTGGTGCGAGCAGCCTCGTCTGCAGCACTGATGAGGAGATATTTATGCAGGAAATGGTCCTTCTCTTTCATTTCTACCACCATGCTGACCTTCCACGTAGCACTGACACCATCTGCAGGATTCACGTGCTGATAAGGCTTCATCTCAAAGACGAGACGCTTACCTCCGTCGATGCTTTCTTCCCTGACATTGTCGAGGGTCATTTGAGAAGCGGAGAATGCCGTAGGGAGCGGGACGGCTACGGTGTCTGTAGAGAGATTGAACTCTGCACAACAGCCAAATTCGCGACCGTTGACGGTGCTGGTCTCTGTCAGACGCACATAGCGCGCTGTGATGTCGCGGCCGAGGTCTGTCCAAACCGTGGCCACCTCCGTATAGGCGAGTGTACCTGTCTTGACTGTCTGCCAGTCGGAGCCATTGTCGGACACGGAGAATTCATAGCCTGCAATATTTCCATTGGAGCGCACTCCCTCCGAGCCGGAACGTGGCAGATAGCCAAAACTGCGGAATGTGGCAGCTGCCCCGAGGTCGATGGTTAGAGAATGAGGCAGAGCAGCAGAGCCGTTGCCTTGCTGACCGGAATAGAAGGTATGCCACAGCGTTGCGGCATCGCCATCAATGGCCAAAGAGGGATCGCCCACCGTAGCACTTTCGCGACACCAGGAATCGGCCGTTGCCGTCCAACCCGTACGGGGAAGCTTTGTCATCTCAGTGGCAGCAGCCTGCGCTTCTGAAGACAGGCGGAATTCTCCGCAAGCGGCAAACTTCGCACCGTTCCAACTGCTCTTGACGATTACTTTAACGTAGCGCGCCTTTATATCGTGACCGAAATTTGTCCAAATTTCGTTGAGACTATAAGGCATTGTTCCCGAATAGACCGTAGTAAGAGCCGTGGGAGTATCGCCTGCTTGTATCTCTATTTCTTTTGCGTGTCCGTTGACCGATTTGGCTGCTTGGCGCGTGGTATAGCCGAAACTGCGGAACGTTTGGCTACTGCCGAGATCCACGAGAAACCAGTGGGGCATCTCTGCGAGCGAAGCGTCCGTATAGTTGGAATGCCAATAGGTGGCATCATTGCCGTCAATAATAGATGCGGGCGTTCCGCAGCCATTTTCGGGCGTAAAGCCATCGGCGGTTATCGTCCAGGAAGCGCGGTTGAGCAAACCGCCCACCTGCTTTTTCTGTGTGACAGGATTGAGCGAAAACTCTTCACTCCCCGCAGAAGGAGTGAAGGTAGCAGTAGGCGCGGTGCGCTTATTGACCATTTTTCCAGGCCGAAGGTGTTGTCCTGAAATATTGAAATGACGTTCGAGATAAGCATTACTGATACTGACGTCCGTTGCCGTCCGCGTCACACTTACCTGCGCCTTCATTCCAACGGGCAGTAAGACACTGAACCCCAAGAATAAAGAAGGGATTAAAAGTTTCATGAAATGTAAAAAATTTGCTTTATAGGTAACGGGGCGCAAATTAAAAAAAAAAAAAAGAAATACAAACTTTTGCAACAGAAATGACTGCTTTTGCGAAGAAAGGATTCAGCATCAGTTGTTCCCACATCGCAGCAAAACATTGTCGCCCCTATTCTTGACATTCGGTTTTTCAGATATAGATGTGAAAAAGTCTTTCGTTTTTCCGCAAAACTTTAGGGCATAGAGCGAAAAAGCTTTTCTGCTCATTCATTTCTTTATTATTCCCTTCAAAAAAGCAGAAAAGCTGTCGGATTTCACCAAGAAGTGCACTTTTATCCTTATTCTGTCCGCTGACACAATAAGGCTGTCAGCTGGTAACCTTATTGCGTTTGAAAACTTCCTTATTGTATTCTGGAACATCTCGCGAAAAGTGGGAAATATCCCCATTTCATAATGCGCCAAAACTGCGTTATTCCTGCCCGCAATCAAGCAAATTGAATTTCGCGCCATTCTCGAAGCCGTATAATAAGAACTTTTTTTACAAAGAAAGGGACAGACGAAAAAATGCCACAAGGCTGTGAGAGAACACAGCTTGTGGCGTTTGAGGATTATTGGAGAAGCAGTGGAGCTCAGACGAGTCGGACGGGTCGGACGAGTCCGACTGGTCGAAGAGATAGAACGGGGCAGAGATTTTTCAGACGAATCGGACGGGTCTGACGAGTCCGACTGGTCAGACTCGTCAGAGGAGTCAGATTAGGACGAGCCTCTCCTATCACTTCACCAAGACCTTTTGGCCATTGATGAGATAGAGACCGGAATGTGTTGTGCTGACACGGCGACCTTGGAGGTCGTAGACGGAAGTTTCGCTGCGAGGTGTGACGGTAAGCGTTTGCACACCAGTGTAAACGGACTGCAAAGCGGTGGGCAGATAGAAAGCCCAGTTGTTGCCGCCGCAGGCACGGAAGTAGCCGTCGGGTACAGTCTTCGGCATCGTGGCTACGTTGCCGATACGACAAATCAATGTGCCGTTTTTGCCTTCGGTGCGGCTCTCGTAGTAGGTGCTACTGCGCACAACCTCACAATTGCTCTGCGAGGTCACACCAGCCACACGGCGGGCAGCAATCTGATTCTTGATGACCGTTTTATTACCCACCCAATGCGGCCAAAAGACGCAGGGCACGCCGGGAGCACTCAACAAAAAGGCATAAGCCTGCGCTACATTGCCCGTGTATTTGTTGTCGTCGCGATAAGTATCGTGGTTGTCAACAAAGGTAACTGCATAACGATTGGTTGAGCTGTTATGGATGAGACCAGCAGGGCGTGGCGTTGTGCCATTCTCTTTCCACGCCATATTGGCGTAGTTGTTCTTGGCCAAACCGTTGTTGAGTGCTGCATATTTCTGGGGAAAATCGAACGCCATGGACTTATAGCCCGTAGCAGCCAGCCAGGCTTTGACGGCATCATAGTTGCCATCCCAATACTCACCCACGCTGAGCCAGGGCTGCGATGCGTCGTTGTAGATTCCTACATATTTTCCTTCGAAACCTTTCACAAAGTCGTAGCGCCAACCGTCGTAGCCCATCTCCCCCTTCATCCAGTTGAGATAAGCCTTTACATCGTTCTGCACATTAGCCGAAGTGTGGTCGAGATCTCGCGCGCCACCCCAGTTTTCTCCCGTATCATTAGCACCAGTAGCCATGCCATGGGTGGCGCGGAAGGTGGCTGCTCCAGCCTCGGTATTGACCTCATCGTTGCGACAAATGTCGGCCAGCGTAAGTTGGTAAGAGCCATACGCACCAAAGTTGTCGGGCGAGAAGTTGGCCCAATCGGTATAGCCGGCACGGTGGTTGATGACGATGTCGGCAATGACTTTCACGCCTTTGTTATGGAAGGCCGTGATCAGCGTTTTCAGATTGTCGGCCGTTCCCCAACAAGAGTTTTGGTCATTCCACACGCGCGGATGATAGCCTACATTTGATCCACCAACGGTATAACCTCCCTCGGGATTGGCTGAAGGTGGCAACCAAATGCCCGTGAAGTTTTGCCCGATTTCATCAACAGCAGGCAGCAGTTGTGCCCATCCTGTTTGCTGCTGCGAGTTCCAAAAGAATCCTTGCAACAGCACATCCTGACAATCGGCCGGCGCTTGTGCGCGCGCCGAACAGAGAAGTAGGGCGAAGCAAGAAAGGAGAAGTGTACGTTTCTTCATTGTGTCGTAGTATTTTTATTGATATTTGATTTCATCACTAACGAATAGCAAACACGGAAAACTTGCTGTAATTGAAAATTCCCCCACCCGAGAATCCCGGATGGGGGAAAGAATCAGTTATAACAATACATGCCGGAGTTTACTGTTTAGTAATCGTGCAATAGTAGTGGTTAGCAGTCTTGCGAGAGAGGTACAACTTAATGGTGTAAGTACCGGCAGCGACAGAAAGATTATCGCCATTCTGGATGAGATTATTGGCACTACCACCAAAGTTGATGTCCCAACTACCGTTAGCGCGGAACTTGAACGTTCCGGCTTTGAGCGTCGTCGTTATCGTCCAGCTCTCATCGGCTTCATTAAATGTCATGGCTTCGTCGCCGTCCCAACCTTTTGCTGTAGCATCACCAATGATGCCCCAAGTGGTTGGAATAGCTTCGAACTTAGCTGAAGGAACATCGGCTGTAATCTTGTAGTAGCCAGCAGTAGCCACCTTGATGTTTCCAGTGCCTTCGCCTGTGAAACCCGCAGGATAGCTTGTGAAGCTGCTCCAGTTGTATTCGCCATTGTCCCAGTTGCGCTGCTTGGTGAACTTAAACTCTGATTTGAGATAAGCGAAACCTTCATAGACGCCATTGAAGTTGGCAGAATGCAAAGCAGGTGCAGAAGCCGGAGTCCAGCTATTGCCGGTACCTGGAGCATAGATATACTCAGAATAGTTGAGCGGAGCGATGGTCATGGTATAGTCCATCATGTTCAGCTTAATGGTGTAGTATTTTGCACCATCAGAAGCTCTCTGAAGGAAGCTACCGCCCTGAGCCACCATACCAGCCTCGAGACGAGTATCACCGTTTTCTGTGTCGGAGCCTAAAGCACCGTTCCAGTTTTCAACAGCAGAGCCGTCGGCTTTCATGCAGGATGCAGGGACAATCTTAAACTGTGCATCAGCACGAGTACCATCAGCCTTGACAGGTGCGGGGACGGTCATTGTGAAGATAGGATCATCGTAGACGTCCTCGGTGCTGTGGTTGAACTTAACGGGTGTAGTCCAGTGAGAGTTTGTGCCCACCAAGTAGTAAACGTCTTCAATGACGGGAGCCACGAGGGTAGCCGTTACGGTGATAGCCTTATCGAGACGGAAAGACGCTCCACCCATTGTGGTGTAGGCATAGACCGTTGTAGGAATCTCGCGCTTGTTGGGACGCTTGCCATAGAGCTTTTCAATAGCAGCCTTGAGGTCGGCAGCAGCCAGTTTACCATTCTTATCAGAATTGAGATAGACAGAATCGGTAGCCGCAGCGTTCTTCAAACAAACCTTATAAGTAGGTTCAGAGGCTTTCTCGGCCGTGAAAGTTGCCTTATAGATAGAGACAGAATCGGTCGTTACGTTGGCATAGTCGATAGCTGCAGCGGGCTCTATATTGAGCGCGGCAGAAAGAGCTGCCTCTTGGGCGTTCTGCTTCGGTTGTGCCCAGTCCGTATAATCATCGGAGCAACCAGCAAAGAGCAAAGCCAGCCCCATTGTAAACAGTACTTTTTTCATACTTATGCGTTTTTAGTTTTTTTGAACTGCGCGGTGCTGGCAGCGGAGCATTCCGCTTGCCAGCCCTTGCAGCATACAAAACAATAATTACTTAGCCATGAACATATAGACACCTGTGATGTCGTTGAAGAAGACGCGATACTTACCAGCATCTACAGGGATGTTTGCTCCACCTTTAGCCCCTGCACCGCGCGGGAAGTCGTTGCCACCCCAGTTGGTTGACCAACTGCTATCAGTGAGGAACTTCGCCGTAGTCTTATCGGCAGAGGTATCAAGATCGTAGAACCAGTCGTGGTTATTGCTGGATGCGCAAGCAGTCATCGCCGTTGAAGTGCCCCAACCGTTGAAGTCGCCAGCAATGAGCATCTGCGGATAGGTGGAAACAGCCTGAGTATAAGGAACTACAGTCATGCTATAGTTTTCTGTATTGAGCGTAATCTTGTAGTATCCATCTGAAGGAACACAGATGTTGGAAGAACCGCCATCGTTATGAACAATGGTCAGAGCGCCATCAGAAGAACCCAATTGGTCATCCCAACTACCTGGAGTTTTCACTACTTTGAAGCCTGCCGTGGTGAGATAGCCGACGTATTCGATAATGCCCTTACCGGTCTTCGCGTTGTAAGTCTGATCGGGAGCTACATACATCGGAATCATACTCTTTCCGACAGCGTCGGCACTATTGGTCCATTTACCATCACCAATACAAGCGCCGATGAGATACCAGAGTTCGGGCTCGGCAGCCTTGAGCATTACATAGTAAGGAGCTACATTGAGCTTCACCACATTGGAGTAGACCGTATCGGTTGTACCAGTGGATGTGGGGATATAGGACATCACGCGCACAAAGACATTTGCTTTGCTGGGAATATTTGTCTCATCCCAGCCGTTGAGTTGTTCGATGAGCTTGTCGAGGTCTTCAGCGGAGTATTTATACTTGCAATCGGTGAGTACACTTGAGAGGTTGGCATAGTCGGCCTTTTTAGCACCGGTTTGGTCGGCATCGGCCTGTTCTTGTGATACTTTGAAACTATCGCCCTTAGATACTTGCACCATATAATGTGCCGCAACGGGGAAGCCACCAAAGTCGGGCTGTGACCAAGAGAAAGAAAGCGAGTCGGTCGTTGATTTCAAATCCACGGTATAGCCGGCATAGTTTGGCGTGTTAAGCACAAATGTCTCCGGAATTTTCAGCGTAGGATTTGAATCATTATCGTCCGCACAAGCAGCGAAGAGGCAAACGCTGCAAAGAAGCAGCAATGCTGACTTAAAATATTTTTTCATAATGATTTCTTTATTAAAATGAAAAGTGGCGTGCTACAAGCCGCGGGGACGAGCCTTTTGGCTCATAGCACACAGACTTTATTTATCAATTATAACCTTCGTTGTGTTTGAGGTTGGGATTTGCATTCAAATCCTTCGTAGGAATGTCGAAGAGATTGCGCGTGGCAGCGAAATTGCGACCAGCTTGCGTACCACCCTTCCAAGACCAAACGTAAGAGGAGTTACCTCCATAGAGACCGAAACGAATCAAATCCATACGGCGACGGCCTTCAAAGAAGAATTCACGAGACCATTCGCTGATGATGTCATTCAGATTGTAGAACGACTGCGTCTTAGCATTGGCACGCTTGCGGAGAGCGTTGATCGCATTCGTTCCTTCGGTGGAAGTCTTACCTCCGTTCAAGCGGGCATCGGCTTCACCATAAGTCAGATAAGCCTCAGCTGCACGCATCAGGAAGAAGTCGGCATCGGGGAACTGAACGTTGCTCGCGCCAGCACCTGTAGTGGAGGAAGAATAGAAGTTGGTGAACTTCGTAACAGAGAGTCCCTTCTTGAAGTCATTCGTAGTGTTCGACGTCACGTCCACCGTGCGACCGTCGCCCCAGAAGAGTGCGCGGTCGTCCTTGGCAGCTGCGATGATATCCTTTGTTGTTGAGAGCGGACAAGCACTGGCATTGCCATTGAAGAACTGTGCCACCAGATTGGGACGTGCACGATTACCAGCCCAAGCCAGCGTAGTACCATTAGTGGCTGCGCCGTCAACATTAGCTGCATAGGGGTGCATGGTATTGTCGTAGGTAGATGCCATCAAGAAGAGAGAACATGCCCAGCTGGTAGTCAGCATACCATCTTGGAGTACTGGCATCACAGCTTCCTGAGCTGCACTGCTCTCGCCATTATCGCCCATGAAGAGCATCTGGTAGGCGCTCCAACCGTTGCGGCCTGTCGTGTTCAATTTATAAGAAGAGTCCATGACTTTCTTGGCATATTCCTTTGCCTTTGCCCACTGTGCCGTTCCGGTGTAAACCTCTGCATTGAGGTAGAGGCGGGAAAGCAGCAGCCAGTTAGCAGCTTTATCGGGACGTCCATAACCTTCGTCGGTCGAGGTCTTTGCTTTAGCATCAGACAACTGCGGTTCTATTTCGAGAAGTTCTTTCTCAATAAATTCATAGACTTGAGCACGCGTATAGCGAGGAGGCTTAACGGATGTAACTGCGGTAGAGAACGGAATATTACCGAAGTTGTCCATCAAATAGTAATAGTAGAGGGCGCGGAGCCAACGCACTTCGGCCGTCATCTGCGCATTGTAGGTGCCGGCTTCAGCAAGATACTGGTTGCACATCGACACACCGAAATAGAGGCGATAATAGAAACCTCGGAGCATCGGGTTAGCACCATCATAAGAATTATTGGTAAAATCAGCGATACCGGGGTCGCCCCAAAGGCAAATGGCTTCATCAGTGGGCAACTCATTAGAATTGAAGAGCTGGCGAACAAATCCTGACGTACCGCCATCGATACGGTCAACGTCGCAATCGTCGTCGGAACTGCCGTTACCAGAGATACCCAAGTTGGCAAAACACTTATTAAAGAGTGCCTCAACATCCACCTTTGTATTCAGGTTCGGATCGATAGGCTTCACGTCCAAATCTCCGACGCAAGAGCTCATGCTCAATGTCAACGCAAAGGCCGACAGAGACAGCATAGTTTTGATATTTCTTTTCATAATCGAATTCCTTATTAAATTAGAAGTTGAGGTTCAGACCCAGCGTGAGGCTGAAAGGACGTGGATAAATGTCGCTGTCGATACCAGGTGTTGCCCCTAAACCAGTTTTGAAAACTTCGGGGTCGATACCTTTATACTTCGTAATGGTAAAGACGTTGGAAGCTGCCAAGTAGAGACGGCCGCTCAGACCAGAGTAGTGGCGCATACAGAAAAAGTTCGTGAAGTTATAGCCCAATGTGATGTTGTCGCACTTCAAGAAAGAACCGTTCTGAACAAAGTGGTCGGACAAAACTGCGTGTTCTTCGGTAGACGCCCAACCGCGGTTGATAGCTTCCAGCGGACGGTTGCTCAAGAACTTCGAAGAAGACCAAACAGCAGAAAGGTCAGAGGAAGCAGCATCGTAGTTGTTGTAAACGTAGTTGCCAACATTAGCACGGAGCGTGAAGCTCAAATCCCATTCCTTATAGGAGAGACGGGAAGAGAGACCAAACGTCCAAGGAGCCATCGGGCTCTTGTAGAAATACTTGTCGGCTTCAGTGATTTGTCCGTCACCATTGCGGTCGACTACAACGCCCGAAATGGGCTTGCCGTCCTTGCCGTAAACCTGCTGATAAACGTAGTAGGAGAAGGCAGGCTTGCCAACAGTGTGTGCTTGGGCGTTAAAACCAGTTCCAGCAGAGATACCACCTACTGCAACATAGTAGTTCTTGTCGCCACCGATAAGTTCTGTGATTTTGTTTTGGTTGTATGTAGCGTTGAGGTTGATGTCCCAGAACCAGTCGTCTGTTTGGATGGCTTTGTAGTCGAGAGCAAGTTCGAAACCTGTGTTCTTGAGTGAACCGATGTTCGTCATCACAGTGTTCTTAAAGTTAGTACCCGCTGCAACGTATGCGCGATTGAGCAAGTCTGTTGTCTTGCGGTAATAGTAGTCGATAGATGCCGTCAAGCGGTTGTTGAGGAAACCTAAGTCTACACCTGCATTATAAGTAGTGGTAGTTTCCCACTTCAGGTTAGGGTCGTAAGCATCTGGACGGTTGAGTACACCGTAAGGTTTACCATCGCGGCGCGTAATGGGATAGAAGCTGGACGTACCTTTATTGATACCGTAAACAGCGAAGTAATTATAGTCGCCGATACCTTCCTGCTGACCCGTCTGACCATAACCAAGTCGGAGCTTCAAATCGGAAATCTTTTCAACATTCGTCAAGAACGGTTCGTTCTTAGCCTTCCATGCGAAAGCGAAAGAAGGGAAGAGTGCCCAATGGTCTTTGAAACGAGAAGAACCATCATCGCGCAACGTTGCCGTGAAGAGATAACGATCTTTATAAGAATAGTTCGCGCGACCGAAGAAGCTCACGAGATAGTTCTCTGTCTTGTAGTCGTAGGGAGAACGATTGTAGAGCGGAGCTTCGCCTGCAGCAATGAGTCCCTCTGCCACCTGTTTAGCCTGCAGAGTAGCGTAGTTAGGATTGGTAGTAGGATATTTGCCCCACGTCAAGGAATGCTGACTTCTCCAGAAGTGTTGCCATTCGTAACCAGCCATCACGTCGAAGTGGTGACTATCGTTGAGATCTTTATAGTACTGGGCGTAAGCATTGAAAGAGAGATTGCGCTTCAAAATCTTATCCCAGCCGTTGTAGCCATAATAGTAAGTCTGGCGACCGTCTTCTGAAGGATAACCAGCAGGCTTGATTGTAGTTTGTTTTCCTTGAGAAACATCAGCACCTAAGTTCATGTGAAGACGAAGGTCTTCAAAGCCATGCACCTTATAGTTGAACTCAGCGTTACCAATAAAAGAACGGCTGCGCGCCTTATCGTCCATGAGCTTCAACAAAGCAACAGGATTGGCCGTAGCCAGATTGTTCCAAGCGTTAGGCCAAGTCGGATCGCCCAGAGAGGCACCCGTAGTGCGCCATTGGAAGTAGTTGTGGAAATTAGCCGCATCGGCCGATTTTGTATCATAGATTGACTGCGTAGGATCCATCCAGAGCGCAGCACCTACAGCACTACCGTTGGCATATTGGCTTTCTGCATACATGCCTTTTGCACTCAAGTTCATCGTGAGATGATCGTCAAGGAAAGAAGGGCTCAGATTCAAAGCTGCAGTATAGCGGCGGAAATCTGAAGTCTTGAGAATACCTTGCTGATCGGTATATCCCAGAGAAACGCGGTAAGGCATCCACTTGAGTGAACCAGAGAGCGTCACATTGTGGTCGTGACTCCAAGCCGTGCGATAAATCTCTTTCTGCCAGTCAGTATTGGCCGTACCCAAAGCTTGTGCCGGCTCACTGTTTTCACCGTAGTATTTTTTCACAAAAGCGCGGAACTCATCACCGTTCATCACTTTCAGGGTCTTTTTCTTCGTACTCATCGTCACGCTACCAGCGTAGGAGACTTTCGGAGCCTGACCGCGAGCACCTTTCTTAGTGGTGATAATGATAACACCGTTAGAACCACGGCTACCATAGATGGCCGTTGCAGAAGCATCCTTCAGGATGTTGAAGCTTTCGATGTCCTGCGGATTCACCATAGAGAGCGGATTGGCAAGACCTTTCACACCTTGGTTATCCATAGCCACACCGTCGATGACAATCAGCGGATCGTTGCTGGCATTCAGTGACGAACCGCCACGAATACGGATGGTTGCACCACCACCAGGAGTACCACCAGCGGAAGTAACGGAAACGCCGGCCACCTTACCTTGGATGAGGTCCTGCGGGTTAACAACCAAACCTTTGTTCTTGCTGTCTGGCTTGATAGACATTACAGAACCCGTCACATCTGATTTCTTAGCCACACCGTAACCGATGACAACAGCTTCGTTCAGTGTACTGTTGTCTTCAAGTACGACAGTCACCGTTGGAGCTGCTACAACATCGGCCGACTTATAGCCAATATAAGACACGCGAAGCTTGCTGCCCTGCTGAGCCTTAATGGTAAAGTTACCCGCGGCGTCTGTATTTGTAAGCGCTTTAGGATTCACAGAGGTCACACTGGCAAATACCACCGGATGACCATCAGTGTCCTGTACATGTCCCTTCACCGTAATGGTCTGTGCCACTACGTTGAGAGAGAGAAAGATTCCTGCCACCAACAGCAACAGAAATCTGAAGTTCAACTTCTTACTCATGTTAGTATTGTTAGGTTATATAAATTAGATGAATTATTCTGTTTTATAGTTCGCCATAAGATACTGACTGCTTTGAAAGTTCTACTGCCGAACACATTTTGAGTTGCTTTATTTTGCAATAATGCTAATGGCAAAGCCGCCACCACTGGCTGCGCGAAGTGTCAGTTTCGTTTTGTTAGTAATGGTCTTCTTTGTGATGGTATAAGCCGCAGGATTTTTGTCCCAACTGGCATTTTTAGCATCACAATAAATAGTGGCTTCATATTTCTTACCAGGTACGAGGAAAGAGAAGTCGAGGTTGGACGTGTGGCCGTTGTCGCCAGCTGTGCAACCTACAAACCAATTTTCAGAGCCCTTGGCCTTGCGGGCAATCGTGATGTAGTCACCCGGTTCTGCCTCAAGATAGCGGCTTTCATCCCAATCCACAGCCACATCTTTGATGAATTGGAAAGCATCCATGTGGGCTTGATAGTGTTCGGGTACATCAGCAGCCATTTGGAGCGGACTGTACATCGCTACATACAGTGCCAACTGTCGAGCCAGCGTAGAGCGGCAATAGCTATGATTGGTTGGATTCAATTTGGAACAATCCATTTCGAAGATACCTGGTGTATAGTCCATCGGGCCACCAATCAAGCGAGTGAAAGGCAGGATGGTTGTATGATTTACAGAATTTCCCCCCATCGCTTCATACTCCGTACCACGGGCACTCTCGTTGCCTATGAGATTGGGATAAGTACGGCAAAGCCCTGTGGGGCGCGTAGCCTCGTGGGCATTTACCATAATGCGATAGTCTGCTGCTTTCTTGAGGGCATAGAGGTAGTGGTTGTTCATCCATTGCCCGTAGTGGTGTTCGCCACGCGGGAGGATATTGCCCACATAACCACTCTTGACGGAGTGATAACCATTGTCCACCATAAATTGATAAGCGGTGTCGATATAGCGCTCATAGTTGCGTGCAGAAGCACTTGTTTCGTGGTGCATAATCATTTCCACCCCGCGAGCTTTGGCGTATTCGTGGATAGCTTTCACGTCGAAATCGGGATACGGCGTAACGAAGTCGAAGACGTGATCTTTTTCGTGGCCGTACCAGTCCTCCCAACCTTCATTCCAACCCTCAACAAGGAGTCCTTGGAAACCATTGGCCGCCGCAAAGTCGATGTAACGTTTCACATTGGCCGTATTGGCTGCATGACGACCATTGGGGCGTGCTTTTGCATAGTCGGTCTCACCAATTTTCACTGAAGGAAAATCATCGGTATAAGCCCATGAGCTTTTGCCAGTAATCATCTCCCACCAAACACCCATATATTTAATAGGGTGTATCCAACTAGTGTCTTCCAGCTTGCAAGGCTCATTTAGGTTCAGCGTCATGCGAGAAGCCAATATATCAGTAGCCTTTTCGCCCACAATGATTGTGCGCCAAGGCGATGTGCAAGGCGCTTGCAAGTAGCCCTTGTCTCCGCGGGCATCAGGAGTGAGCCAACTCTCAAAAGTCATTGTCTTATCGTCGAGGTTGAGGTGCATCGTGGAATAGTTGATGCAGGCTGCCTCATGAAGGTTGATATAAAGTCCGTCGGCTGTTTTGAGCTGGAGAGCTGTCTGAACTGCTGTAGGACCAATAGGTGTCTGAGAGGAGTTGGGCGTAATAGCCTCGCGCATCTTCGCGCGAATCTCGCTCAACTTTGAAACAACGGTTTCGTATTCTTGCGTATCGTAGTCGCCAGGAATCCAAAAGGCGGTATGGTCTCCGGTCATGGCAAACTGCGAATGTTCTTCTTTCACCACGAAATAGGTCAGATTCTTCTGCTCGGGAAACTCATAACGGAAACCAAGACCATCGTCGAACAAGCGAAAGCGCAAAACAATGAAACGATCATTCTTGGGCTGATTGAGCGTCACCTCCAACTCATTGTAATGATTGCGTATGGAAGATTCCTCTCCCCATACGGGTTTCCATGTTTCATCAAAGGTGGAAGTGCGCGTACTAACGATACTGAAACCTGTCATAAGGTCGGCCTTGCGGATAACCTCTTCGGAAGGCTTGTTCACCATAACGCCGAAATCCGTAGAGTTGTTTGGATCTTCCTGCTTTAGTTCTAAACCAAGCTTGGAGGGTTTCACCACAGTTTTTCCCTTAAAGGTCAAATCATAAGTGGGACGCCCTGAAGCGTCGAGCGAGAAGTTCATCACAAACTTACCATTCGGCGAAATGAGTTGTTGGGCTTGCAATGGCAAAAGGGCCAGAGCGATAAGTGACAGAATCAGGAATGTACGTTTCATAAAATTCTATTTTTGCGTAATTCTATAAGCAGTTAAGGAAACAGGCGTTCTAAACTTTCCACTACTTTAATTGGTGCAAAGATATAATGAAAAAACATTCATTAACATGGAGAAATATTTATTCGAAACTTTTGTGAAGTCTATAAAAACATTATTTTATTCATTTTCTGACAGTTAGCTATCTTTGTCGGGGCTTATTTTATAAGTCAATTTATCAAGCAGAGTTTGCAATTAAGCCTTAAAAACAATAAAAACAAAGATAATATCACAAGTTTTTTGCAACTTTTCCGTGAATATCATAAAGAAAAAAATGAATTCTATTATCAAACTCCCTCATGCAGCATTGATATGCTCAAATAGCATTATCAAGATATAAAGCTTTCTCGCTTTCATAGCGTAAGAAAAGAATGAATGCTTCAGAGAAAGAAAGGGAATCTACAATAAGTATCGAACGGCTTGTGATTACAATAAGACTGTCAGCCGATAGCCTTATTGTGTCAGCTGGCAGCCTTATTGTAGCAAAAAATACAATAAGGAAAAGTACAGCCCTTACAAAGAAGTAGAAAAACAAACGAGGTCGCGCCTCTTCACAGAGACACGACCCACTGAGCGTAAAATTACCTATTACTGATTACATCAAATACACAAAAACTGCTATCTAAAGAGATCTCACCTATTTTGTATAGGTGAAAAATCTAATATCATTTCGTCGCGGCCGTCCAGATGGACTATTCCATCGAGCCTGACTTCCTTTTCATGCACCAAATCATAAGCCGACTTTGCTGGAAGTACCTGACTGAAAGGCGTAAGGTCTACCTCGCGTGGTTCATCCATACCATTGATGAGCACCGTTACTACCTGCCCATTGTGGATACGACTATAAACGTACACTCCATCGCGAGGGGGAAAATGAATAAGCTTTCCCTGCCCTATTGCCTCGCTCGTTTTCCGCCATTGCAGCAAGCGGCGCGTGAAATCATAATATTTCTGTTCGAGCGGAGTGCGCTTGGCAGCATCGAAAACTCTTATGGGGAAATCTTGGCGCAGTGTGCCATCGCCTTTCGACTTGTTGCCCGACATGGCTAACTCCGTACCATAGTAGATTTGGGGAATACCGCGCAATGTGAGCAAAAGTGTGAGTGCTTGACGGTAACGCTTGAAGTTCTGTGCTTTTTCGGGGGTAGAATTGAAACGATCCGTATCGTGATTTTCGAGGAATATCAATAGGTGCATGGGGTCTGCAAACACAATATCCTGTGTGAGATAGTCGTAGATACGAGCCATGCCGCTATCCCATACGTTGGTCTCTTGGTCGCACACT
Organism: Alloprevotella sp.; assembly: GCF_057240785.1. NCBI lineage: Bacteria > Pseudomonadati > Bacteroidota > Bacteroidia > Bacteroidales > Prevotellaceae > Alloprevotella > Alloprevotella sp. The sequence continues at coordinate 18,267 of NZ_DBHHRH010000017.1, forward strand.
TGGTTGAGCAGCGCCATCAAAGGAAAGTCCATCACAGTGGGCAATTCGGAATTGTCGCTCCCTACCAGTTTACTATCTTTCTGCCAGTAAGAGACGCCTACATTATTGTTGATCCACGTTTCACCAACGATGTTAAACCCTGGATACTGAGCATCGATTTCCTTACACCAGCGCGCCATGGCTTGGCGGTCAGCATAAGGGTACGTGTCCTGACGAATTCCATCAATACCTGCATATTCTATCCAAAAGATGCTATTCTGGATGAGATATTTCATAACATCGGGATTCCGCTGATTTAAGTCGGGCATGGATTCCACAAACCAGCCATCTTGCGCCAAAGCCATATCAGACTGCGAAACGTGGGGATCACTCACGGAAGCCGTGCGATAAGTGGTTTGAACATAGCGAGAATTGTTATTAAACCAGCTATCGTCGGGGCGATCTGTAAAAAGGAAGTTCTTAGAGCCACAGTGGTTGAAAACCATATCCTGCATCACTTTCAACCCCTTATTGTGGGCAGCTGCCACTAAATCACGATATTCCTCATTCGAACCATAGCGCGGATCTATCTGGTAATAGTCGGTGATGGCATAACCGTGGTAAGAGAAATTCGGCATATCATTTATGAGCAGTGGGGTTATCCAAAGCATCGTTACGCCTAAATCGGAAAAATAATCGAGATGCTGCCGAATACCCGCAATGTCGCCACCGTGGCGAGCATCAGGATTTTGAGGATTACAATCTTGCTCTCGTAGCCCTTTGACTACATTGTTGCGCGGATTACCATCACAGAAACGATCTGGCATCAACAAATAAACAACATCATGGGCATCCCACGTTTGGTGGGATTGCGCTGTGCGTTGCTTGAGTTCGTAAGGCACTTTCGTGGTCTTACCGTTCTGCTTGAGTTCTATAGTAAATTTCTGAGGTGCAGCCGTTGCCGTATTGACATATAATATAAGGTAGTTGGCGTTCTCGGGACGAACAACACGATTTATCGTTATATCCTTCGAAGTCAGCGAAACTTCACTACTTCCTATCTGGTTTCCATGCAGCAGTATCTGCAGTTCGGGATTCTTCATGCCTGCCCACCAAAAACTGGGTTGCACTTTATCCAATACTGTTGCACAAATTCCTGCTATCGGAAAAACAGCACAGCAAATAGCACTCAATATGTAGCGTATTGTTTTCATCATTTTCTCCAACGCGTGTTTTCGTACTTTGCAAAGATATATCTTTTCATGAGCCTCAACAAGGTAATAAAAATTAAATATAAGTCATAATTTATATTATCCAATTATAAATCAGCACAATACATTTTATATCTATTCCTTTTTTAGGAAGTCATTTAGGAAAGAAAGATACTTCTATTTGGTTCTTTTCTGAAAATTTCATACTTTTGAAACCCTTAAAGATACTCTTAAAAAATGAAATCTCTATTCCTCTCTTTCTGCCTCATAATACTTTGTATTGCTCCGGGATGGAGCAATACCGATTATAGTAATGAAACCAAAGAAATTTTCAAACAATTAGATAAGGTCATAGCACAGAAAGAACTCTACCAGCAGTCGCTCGAAAAAAAGGCTACAGCATGGAAACGACAACTCCAACATGCCAGTGGCTACAAACGTATCAATATATGCAAACGATTGGTGGAAGATTTCTACCTGCATACACAAACCGACTCTGCCAACAAGTACGTTGATCAAATTGCCCATTCCATCGAGGCAAAAACCGATACTAAGCTGCAAAATTACGTTTGCATGCAACGCGCCAACATCTTTGCTACAACAGGCATGTATCACGAAGCTCTGGAAACTCTTTCTCACTGTAATCGTCAAGCTTTCAACCGTAACGACCTGTTGGCCTATTATCATTTGCTACGAACAATCTACGGGTGGATGGAGGACTATACGTCCAACACTTTTATTGCACAAAAACTTCGCTTGATAAAAGTTAGCTATCGCGACTCTATTCTGGAGCTCGAACCCAAGGGGCTTGGTCGCAATATCGTCATGGCCGACAAGGCTATTGATGAAGGCAACGCTCGATTAGCTTTAGAATATTGCACTCCAAATCTGAATGGGAAAAGCAAAGATAAAGCTTATTCTTACTATAACTTAGCCGAATACTATCGCTTGATTGGCAACAAAGATAAAGAGGCTTACTATTTGGCAAAAACGGCCATTATTGATTTAGAGTCTGGCGTAACAGAATATATCGCCTTACCCAAACTGGCGGAATTGCTCTTCAAAAACGGGAATATCGAACGGGCTTACAACTATCTACTTTGCTCCATTGAAGACGCCAACTACTGCAAAGCACGCTTGCGCGCCATTGAAGCAACAAATATATTCCCCATTATCGAAAAAGCTTACAAAGAAATGAATCATCGCCGACGACTGACGGAATATGCCCTTTTCATTGGTCTGTCCTTGCTGACTCTCTTGCTGGCCTATGTTATCTATTCCTTACGGAAACAAATGCGAAAAAATGCGGAAACTCGCCGTCAATTGGCCGAAACAAACCAACAACTCAAAAAGGCCAATGAAGCCGTGCAGGAAACAAACAAACACTTACTCTTAACTGATAAAGTGAAAGAGGAGTATATAGCACGCTATCTGAGTCGTTGTCATGATTATATCGACAAACTTGATTTATATCGTCGCGACTTACTCAGAGTTGCCAAGAACGGACAAAAGGAAGATTTGCTCAAACTCTTGAAATCAGAGACCATTGTTGCTGAAGAACAGAAAAACTTCTATGCTGATTTCGACAATGCTTTTCTCACTCTTTTTCCCCATTTCATCGAGAATTTCAACAACCTCCTCGAACCTGAAGCACGCATCGTCCCAAAGAAAAATGAACAATTAAATACCGAACTACGTATCTTTGCTCTCATCCGTTTGGGGGTGACAGAAAGCACGCGCATTGCTCATTTTCTCAACTATTCGCTCGCCACGATCTATAACTATCGCAGCAAATACCGTAACAAAGCTCTGTGCGAGAAGAACGAATTTGAGAAACGAATAGAGGAACTTTAATGCTTAAAGAACGAGAGGTAGCAACTAAACAAGAAAGCTTTTTTCTCCCGAATCAATTGAAGAAATTAAACTTACACAAGGAGCAAAGAGCCTAATACCCAAAGCCCCAATAATGGTAAATCAAAGAATGCAGAACTTTGTTAGTATGAAGGTCGTACTGACTCTTGGCTGAAGGATTGAGTAAATCAGAAACATTACGGCGCGCACTCATCCACGTTTCCACACGTCTCTTCATCGTGGATATTGTATGGGAATTATTGAGCCTTTTCAGGTCAGACACGCTATAAGAGGAGAGATCAGAATCCTTTAGCATTTTCGCCGTAACATACGGACGACTTAGTGACATATAATAATAAAGAGAGTCTACAGACATTCCTTCATCCGCTTTCACAACCTCTTTGTCTGAGGTCGTAAACGTAAGAAGGTCTTCCGTCAAACAAGCCATACGAATGTAACTAAGGTTCTGAAATAGGTCTGCACTAAGGACTATAGAAATCGTTCCGTAACCATTTTCTATAATATTAATATCCATCGCGATTTTATCAAACGTGCGTAGCGAAGCCAGAAGTGTTTTCCAGATTTGATCTTCTCTCAACAATGCCTGCTGAAGTTGTACGGAGTTCTTACCAGAACTATCTGCCAAAACTTTCAATCCTTTTTGGGGAGCAAGCAATTTCCGAGATAAGTAGGTCGACTTGCGATCTTGTTCTTTCGCCCTATCATAAAGCCAATTAGCCATACCAGCCGTCGAGCTTTCCGGACACTCTACCGTATCTTTATAGACAGGCCCTAACTTCTCAAGAAATTGTTTATCAATCGTCATTGTTTCCTCTGCAATACTATCTTCGGGAACATCATCACAACAACTCAGTTCTACCCCCGAACGCACGCCCCCACTAAGATTAGCAGAGAAAGCCAAATTGCTACTGAAAGCCAACCAAGCCAATACACAAAACATCTTCTTCATAATCCTTAATATTTCTAACGCTTTTATTTTTTTCTCTCTTGAGGCAAAGATAACATTAAGTCTTCCAACACACCTATTCTTCCCACAAAAAGCTGCTTCCATGGCATAAGAAAATTGCACAAACGAATTTATCCCTATCTGATATTTAGAAATTAAAAGCTTTGGTTATTGGCAGATTTACGTACTGTGAGGGGGAAAGACATTATCTTTGCAGAAAACAAAAGATTTAGGTGAATGGTTGTAAGGAATGTATTTGAGCCAGAATCGGCAGCAGATTTTTGGCAGCAAATGGTGGCAGCTTATGAATTGGAAGATGCTCAACAAATGTATCTCGAATTTGGCAAGATTTTTGGCCATTTTCTGCACCAACACACGGCGCGGAGCACGGTGAAATTGGTAGGAGCGTTCGCACAAACCGATTTTCTTCTGCACGAACACGAGGTGCAACCATCGCTGTGCAAAGCTGTCAACGAAGCACGCATACGTTTCCGGAAAGCAGGCAGCGGGGAGTTCAGCGTGGAAATACTTCGCGAAAACGCACCTTACGATTTCAAAGCCATTTGCTTATTTATTGAGCAGGTGGAAGGGACACCTGTACCACCCGAAGTGGAAAGACTCTTTCCTACCAACCGCCCACAACGCACGCTGAAAGTGCCCGAAGCTGAATACCTGCGCGTACTGGTCAGCAAGGTGGACAACGACAACATCTACGGGCAGATAGAAGCAGAGCCCTTGGAGGTCGTTATCTGCTATTCCCACGGCAACACCGTTTACAACTTCGATTGGACTTATCTGCGGCAGCAACTCCACGGCGGCTCGCAAATCAACATCATTCGCCCTCGCCTGTACGATGGTATCTTGTATCCCGAACTCATCATTGTAGAACCTGATTATCTGGTGGATATTTCTGCCATCGCGGCCTGCTTTGAAAATTATGCCCACTCGCCACTCATCTATCTGCTCAATAAGATTCGCGCAACGGAACCTACAGAAGCTATCTTGCTCGGTAACTTGGCGGGGCAGTTGCTCGATGAAGAAGTCCACAGTGAGGGAGAAGGACAACCATACGCCGAAAGCGTGCAGCAATTCTTCAAAGGCAACGCTCTCAACCTCCTTGCTGCCAATGTATCGCCTGAATTCCATGAGAACGCTATCAAGCAGAAGCGCAACATCCATAAGGCTATCAAAAACGATATGCCGCAACAGCTGAAGGAGTATCAGCAGCGCAACGTGATGCTTGAGCCGTCTTTCTTCTCCGAAATGCTCGGTTTACAAGGACGTATGGACTTCCTGCAACTCGATCAAAAGGTGCTCATCGAACAGAAGTCGGGCAAAGGCGGTTGGCCGCAACCCGACCCCAACACACCTGTTCACCAGGAGAAACACTATGTGCAAATGTTGCTCTACATGGCTCTACTGCGTTACAACTACCGTGAGCAATACGACCGCAACAACCACCATCTCAGTGCATTCCTCCTCTACTCTCGCTACCCTAACAGTTTGTTGGGAATGAGCTTTGCGCCTCAGCTTCTCTTTGAGGCTCTGAAAATCAGAAACGGCATAGCGTGCAACGAACTGCACTTTGCTGAAGGCGGATTTGAGTTGCTCGACACGCTAACGCCCGAACGACTCAACGAACGCAAGACACACGGCACGCTCTGGGAACGCTACCAGCGTCCACAGATTGAAGCCTTGCTTCGCCCTATCCACAACGCCTCGCCGCTGGAGCGGATGTACTATTTCCGTTTCCTCACCTTCATCGCAAACGAGCACGTGCTCTCGAAGTTTGGCAACCGCACAAAAGAGAACTCCGGATTTGCCTCAGCCTGGCACGCCTCGCTCAACGAGAAGCGCCAAGCGGGCAACATCTACGATCGTCTCCAACTGCTCTCCCCTTCCGTCAACGATTCTCCGCGTCCCGTCACACGCCTTGTACTGGGTTTTAGCGAACAGGCCGATAATGATATGTCGAACTTCCGCTTAAACGATGTCGTAGTGCTCTATCCTTACACGCCGGGACAGGAACCCGACCTGCGCCGCACTATGGTATTCCGCTGTTCCATTGAGCAAGTGACAGCCAACCGCATTACGCTCGTTTTGCGCGCCCCACAAACGGATGCTAACGTCTTTCTCCGCGATGCCGACAAGCATTGGGCCATTGAGCACGACTTCATAGAATCGTCCTATAGTTCTCTCTATCGCGGGATGCACGCCTTCCTTTCTGCGCCACAAGAGCGGCGCGATTTACTCCTCTTGCAGCGCGATCCCGCCGTCGACTCCTCGCTGCAACTCTGCGGCGACTATGGAAAATTCAATGAATTGGCTTTGCGCGTGAAGCAGGCACAGGATTTTTTCCTCATTATTGGCCCGCCAGGAACGGGCAAGACTTCTTTCGGACTCATGACGACGCTCCACGAAGCATTGCTCACGCCTGATGCTTCCATATTGCTCTTGTCGTACACGAACCGCGCGGTGGATGAGATTTGCAGCAAACTCGTGGAGGAAAAGCTCGACTTCATCCGTATCGGTAACGAACTGTCCTGCCCGGAGATTTATTGCCCTTATCTCCTTTCTTCCGCCGTGAGCGAATGCTCCCGACTGGCGCAGGTGAAGGAGCGCATCATGAGTGGGCGTATCTTTGTAGGCACTACCACCGCGCTCAACACGAGTATTTCCCTCTTCCGCCTAAAGAGCTTTGATTTGGCCATTGTCGACGAGGCTTCACAGATTCTCGAGCCTCATCTGATGGGGCTTCTCTCGGCTGTGAAAGACAACGCCCCCGCCATACGGAAATTTGTATTCATAGGCGATCATAAGCAGTTGCCGGCTGTGGTGCAACAGCATTCGGATGAATCGCGCGTGCAAGAAGCTGCTCTCAACGACATCCTACTGACCGACTGCCGCCTCTCGCTCTTCGAACGACTCCTCAAGTGCTATCGTAAACGTCCCGAGGTGGTCTTTATGCTGAAACGTCAAGGCCGAATGCATCACGATATTGCCGATTTCCCCAACCGTGCTTTCTACGCTGGACAATTAACTGAGGTGCCTTTAGAGCATCAGCAACAACCGCTACCTGAAGCTGCGCCACACGCCGATTTCTTCAAAAACATTCTTACCACGCAGCGTCTGGCATTTATTGCTGCACCTCAACCGCCAAAGTCGCCTTCCGACAAAGTAAATCAAACAGAAGCCGATTTGATTGCGGAAGCGGTGGTTAAAATCTATGAGCTGACGGGTAGCAACTTCGATGTGGCACACACCGTAGGCATCATAGTGCCCTACCGCAACCAGATTGTCACCATCCGGAATACCCTCGACCGTTACGGCATCCCTGCATTGCACGACATCACTATCGACACCGTGGAACGCTACCAAGGAAGTCAGCGCGACTATATCCTCTACGGTTTCACCATCCAGCAATACTACCAGCTGAACTTCCTCACCGACACCGTGTTTGAGGAGGATGGCGCACTGATTGATCGAAAACTGAACGTAGCCATGACGCGTGCTCGAGAACACCTCCTGCTCTTCGGCAACCCCGACTTGCTCTCCGCCGTTCCCACTTTCAAAGAACTGCTGGAATACACACAAGCGCGCGGTGCATATTTCAAACCATCGGCAGATCTAAGCGATTATAAAAATATATACTCCATATAATTTGCTTCTTTAGGAAACACTCGGTATTTTTGCAAAAACAACCGACCTAATATATGTTAATAGAAGGCGAAGAAAAGAAGATAGTCCATATTCTTGGAAACGATATTGAAAAGGCCAAACCTGGCACGCTTTTCTTTAATAATAGCTTCCCTGAATATAACGATGAATATGTGGGCAAAGTCTTGTCGGATTTTGTCCGCCAGGGAATACTACACAGATTATCTCGTGGCATATATCTAAAAGCGAAAGAAACTAAATTTGGCATTATTTATCCTACCACTGAGGATATTGCTATAGCAATTGCAGAAAGAGATAATGCAGAAATTCTCCCTACTGGCAGCACAGCTCTAAATATGTTGGGATTGTCGGAGCAAGTTACAATGACTCCTGTTTTTCTCACCAGTGGATCTGCAAGAAAAATCAAATGTGGCAATAGAACTATAACTTTCAAAAGAGGAGTTCCCAAAAACTTTGCACTAAAAGGAAAGATGACACGTCTCTTAGTACAAGCGATGAAAGCCATTGGCGAACGAAACTATAATGAAGAGTGGGAAAGAGCAATCAATGTGATATTGAATAAATACCCTGAGAAAGCCACCATGCCTGATGATCTAAAAGTCATGCCTACATGGATAAAAAAGAATATAATAAAAACCCTAAGCAAGAACACTCATGAGCCACTGGCAAAACCATAGCATTGATGAGCAAATAGCAATGATACAATCTGTCGCCCAGGAACAGAATATTGAGGATAATGCAGTGGAGAAAGACTGGTGGGTGACGGTCATTCTCAAAGCCTTGTTCAATACTTCGTGTGGGAGATGGCTTCTTTTCAAAGGTGGAACCTCTTTGAGTAAAGGGTGGAATCTTATTAACCGGTTCAGTGAAGACATTGACATTTCTATTGATAGAACTTTCTTTGAGGATGTTCTTAATCTACCATTTGCAACGTGCAAGAACAACAATCAAGTAAAGAAATTAAGAAAAGCTTCACGGGATTATATTCATGGAACACTATCTGCAGAGCTTGATACTGCGCTTCACAAAATGGGAATTAAGGGATTTTCTATAGAAAATGAAACAACCATAGGAAATCCTCCAAAACCCATTGATCATGATAGTGACCCTACAGTAATCTTTGTTAATTACAAAAGCATTCTACCATCCAGTATGAGACTCATTGATGCAAGAGTTAAAATAGAACTTAGTTGTCTCTCTTTGTCTGAGCCTCATGAACAATGTAAAATAAAATCTCTCATCTTCGATAAATTTCCAGAAGAGGATGACGAAATAATCTCATCAATCAAAACCGTAGCACCATCAAGAACATTCTTGGAAAAAGCACTACTTCTCAGTGAGGAACTTCAAAAGGAAAAACCAAGATCCTTACGTATGTCCCGACATCTCTATGATTTAGATAGGTTGATGGATACAGAATTTACTCAGAAGTCATTGAACGATGGAGAGCTTTACAAGGCCATAGTAGAACATCGTCGCCGTTTCTATCATTTGGGATATGTCGACTATGACAAAGATTATCCCACAAGTATTGATTTTATTCCCAAAAACGAAGTACTGAAAGCCTATCGATTGGATTATGAAACAAATATGGTGGACGGCTATATTTACGGAGAAGCAAAGTCTTTCGAAGACCTAATGAAAAGGATGGATGAATTACTCCAGAAATTCAGACAGGTTATCATTCATTAGTGAAAAACTTATTAACTTTGCTGCTGCAAAATGCATTTTAGGGGTGCCCAGACCGTTTGGTCGGCTGAGAATATACCCTTACGAACTGAACCGGACAATTCCGGCGTAGTCAAAAATCAAAAAAACCTCTATGATTAAGACTTACTTATTGGGCGGTGTCATGCTGATGGCCGTCCCCTCTCTCGAAGCGCAAACCGCTTCTGACTCTACGCGCTATTATCTCGAAGCTGCACAAGTCGTGGGCACTCGCGCATCGAGCAGAACACCTATGGCGTTCACCAACCTCTCCAAGAAAGCGCTCAGTGGTATCAATTTCGGACAGGACATTCCGTTCTTACTGAGCTTAACTCCCAGCGTAACAATGAGCAGCGATGCCGGAACGGGCATTGGCTATACTTACCTGCGCATTCGTGGTACTGACCCCACGCGCATCAATGTGACAGCCAACGGCATTCCTTTGAACGATGCTGAATCTAATAATCTCTATTGGGTGAATATGGGCGATTTCGCCTCAACGCTCGGCTCTATCCAGGTGCAACGCGGCGTGGGTACATCCACTAACGGTTCGGGAGCTTTCGGTGCTTCGGTAAATATGCAAACAGAAGCCGTTAATGATAATCCTTTCTTACAAGTGGACGGCTCTGCCGGTTCTTTCGGTACGCACAAAGAGAGCGTGCTCTTCGGCACAGGAATGCTGCGTGAGCATTGGGCTTTTAACGGTCGACTTTCCAATATCGGTTCTGACGGTTACATTCGCCGCGCGTCCTCTCGCCTTAATTCTTACTTCTTCCAAGGAGGCTATTTTGCGGATAGAACCGTGGTGAAATTCATTACCTTCAATGGCACGGAGCGCACGGGCCACGCCTGGGACTACGCCACAAAGAGCCAGATGGAAAGTTTGGGGAGGAGATACAACCCCTGCGGGAAATACAAAGATGCGGATGGCAAGACGGCTTTCTACAAAAATCAGGTGGACAACTATCACCAACAGCACTACCAGCTCATCTGGAACCAGGATCTGACGGAAATGCTCAATCTCAACCTTGCCCTACACTATACGCACGGTAGTGGCTACTATGAACAATACAAAACGAACCGCAAACTGGTGGAATATGGGTTGCAACCTTTTATGCAGGACTTGGTGGACAAGAACGGGGTGGTAACACCTACGCTCATGAAGAAGCAAGACCTCATTCGCCGCAAATACTCCTCGGCCGACTTCTACGGAACGGTTTTCTCCCTCAACTACGAGAACAAGAACGGATTGGAAGCCACGTTAGGTGGAGGCTGGAACAAATACGATGGCTTGCACTATGGACATGTGCTCTGGGTGCGCAACTATCTCGGTGCGCTCAATCCGGAACAGCCTTACTATAAAAATTACGCCCACAAGCAGGATATGAACATTTATGGGCGTGTGAACTACAACTTCTGGCGTGGCCTCTCCGCGTATGCCGATTTGCAGTATCGTTATGTTGACTACAAAATGTATGGACCCAGCGATCAGCACAATGGTTCAGCTTTTGTGCCCTACAATGTGCGTGCAAACTTCAGCTTCTTCAATCCAAAAGCTGGTATGCTCTGGCAGGTCAATCCTCACCATGCTGTCTACGCTTCCTATGCTATGGCGCACAAAGAACCTACACGCAACGACTACGAACAGGCCATTTGGAGCAAATACACACCGAAGAGCGAACGACTCAACGATTTCGAACTGGGCTACCGCTTCCAGAGCCGTAACTTCAGTGCAGCTGCCAATCTCTACTATATGCTCTACAAGGATCAATTCGTGCTAACGGGCGAACAAGACCAAAACGGCGAGAAAGTGGCGCGTAATGTGGGCAACAGCTACCGCCGCGGATTGGAACTGCAAGCTGCTTGGACACCGACGAGCTTCCTGCGCTGGGATGCCAACTTAACGTGGAGCCACAACCGCATCAAGGACTACAAGGTGGTGCTTGACGACACGGGCGAAACATTCAATTTGGGGAACACGCCCATTAGTTTCTCACCTAATCTCATCTTCAACAACACGTTCTCGGCCAACTGGGCAGGATTCCGCGCTAGTTTGCAGAGCCAGTTTGTGGGAGAGCAGTACATGACAAATACTGGCTTCAGAACCTTTGATGCGGGCAACAAAGATGGCGACCTAACCATTGACAAATACTTCGTTTCGAACTTTGATTTAACTTATACTTTCTCAAAGATTCGCTTTGCCAAATCGCTCGCCATCGGCCTAACGGTGTACAACATCTTCAATGAGAAATATGAGAGTAACGGTTCGGCCAGCACGCAAGTGAAGAGCGACGGCCAAGGCGGAGCTATGGCCTATCAGGATGCAAAATGGAACAGCTATAGCGCGTATAGCGCGCAAGCTCCAGCCAACTTCCTCGTGCATTTGAGTATCAGATTTTAAGCAATAAAACTTTTACGGCTCTCTCCTTGCGCAGGAGAGAGCCGTAAACTTACATATATGGATATATTCTTACTTCTCGACATTGTCGGCACGTGTATCGGACTGATCTATTTGTGGCTCGAATACAACGCCAAGCGGTCGTTATGGATTGTGAGCATGATTATGCCCGCCATCGACATTTTTCTGTACTACGAAAAAGGCTTGTATGCGGATTTCGGAATGGCGATCTATTATTTGCTGATAGCCATCTACGGATGGATCGTTTGGAACTTTGGACAAACAAAGCAGCAACCAGCCATGAATCAGAAAAAGGCATACCGCCCCATCGTCAAGACTCCCACATGGCAAATACCGCTCCTCACAATCGCCTTTGCGGGGATTTGGGCACTGCTTTATTTCGTTCTCACAAAGACCAACTCTACCGTCCCCGTTCTCGACAGTATGGCCAACGCGCTCTCCATTGTTGCCATGTGGATGCTGGCACGCAAATACATAGAACAGTGGCTCGTGTGGTTCGTGGTAGATGCTATCCTCTGCGGTCTGTATATCTACAAAGGAGTTCCCTTCCACGGCATACTCTATGGCTTCTACACCATCGTAGCTATATTAGGCTATCAAAAGTGGCAAAGGATGCTGAAACTTTGAAGCCTCTCATGAGACTCCGCCAAAAGCGCAGAAAGCGATGTGCTTACCTCTTTACTCCTTGCTTGTAGTAGGATCTTCTAACAAAGGTTTTACGCTTGCTTCCTCAGAATCTTTGCAAACAGATAGACGAAGAAGATAGAGGCGATGAAGAGACCGACGGGGAGGCCAAGGAATACGCCTTGTATGCCCCAATCAAACCAGAAGCCCATAACATAGCCTGCTGGAAGGCCAATGAGCAGATAGCTCACACCTGCCACCCCCATCATGGCCATAACGTTTCCTGTGCCACGAAGGGCGTTGGCGTAGCAAATCTGCATGGCGTCGCCCAACTGATAAACCATGAGCGGGACGAGTAGGCTCATAGCCGCCACGGTCACCTTGGCATCGGGCGTAAAGAAATGGACGAGCGGCTCGGTGAAGAAGAAAAACACAAAGTTTGCTACCACAACAAGTCCCAACAAGATGTTGCGCCCTGCTCGAGTCGCCATGCGCAACTGGAGCCAGTCGCCAGTGCCATGGAACGTGGCAATGCGGATGGACATGCCTGCTGCAAAACTGTAGTAGAAAAGGAAGCCGAGTGTGCTGATGGTGATGATAACCTGATAAGCTGCAAGAGGGATTTCGCCGAGCCAACCGGCCATGAAAGCACTACCTGTGAATGCAAAAGTCTCCATTCCCATCTGCAACGATACAGGCAGCGAAATGGCGTTGATACTCTTGAGTTCCTTGAAGAGTATGCGCTGCGCGCGGTAGCCTTTTCGATAAATGGCATAGCGCTTGGCATAGATAATCACCCCCGCCAGAGCCACGGCCATGTATATACGAGAAATCAGCGTTGATGCACCCGCACCAAGAAGTCCCCATTCTGGGAATGGGCCCACGCCAAAGATGAGCAACCAGTTGCCGAGAATGTTTAGGAGGTTACCACTCACCAGAATCCACATTCCTGCTTTCGTGTCCGTCGTACCGTCAGTGAATTGGCGCAACGTGTTGAAAATAATCACGAAGAGCATCGAAAAGAGAATGATAAGGTAGTAAGGGTGAATGAGCGGTAGCAACTCAGTTGGTTGCCCCATGCGATCGAGGAAGAAATAAAGAACTCCCATGATGCCCACCAACAAACCGCCATAGATACAGTTTGCCACAAGGGCGTTTTTCAGCGTAGCACCGGCTTCGTGCAGTTTCTGCTGTCCGTAGAGCGAACTGATGAGCGGTGTGAGGCCGTAAGAATAGCCCATGATGAGGAAAGTGATGAGATTGAAAAAGCTATTGACGAATGAAGCTGCAGCCAATGACGGAGTGTTGTAGTGTCCCACCATCATAGTGTCTGCAAAACTAAGAATGATAACGCCAATTTGGCCAACGGCTATAGGAATGCCGAGTTTGAGTGTTTGAATGTAATGAGATTTCAAAAGAATAAAATTAAATTAGTCCTTCAGATAAGTTTTTACAATCGTTTCAAGCAGCAGAGACATTATCTCCGTTATTGCCGCAAGAAGCCCAAGACTCTCGCCTTGGGCTTTCTATATAAATAAGATTCGATAGTTATCGAGAGGTTGCAACACTGAAGTTGCGCACAGTGCTTCCGTTGAAACCGATGCTAAAGATGGCTTCTTGAGATTTCAACTTGCGCGGAGCAGTGATAATAGCGCGATACCGTACACCACCCCCTGGTTCTATGTTCATAATAGTGGCAGGAGCCGAGATGCGCACTCGCTTATTGTTGCAAATGATTTGTGGCGTGATGTTGTAGAGCATCTTATCCGTCTGGTTATAGATTTCCATCACCAAAGTGCCCGTTTCGCCAGCATTCAAAGTTTGGTTGTTATTGGCATCATAGAACTGAATATTTCTCACCTCCACGCCATTATTCATCTTGGAGCGATTTTCGGAAGGATATACGTCTGCATCATAATGGTTGTCATCGCGCTTGGAATAAGAGCCATCGTCGCTACGGCGAGAATCTTTAGGTGCAGTGGCTGCTGCCCCAGCAGCACCACCACCAATGATACCTACCACCGTGCCTATATCCGCACCGCGAGGCCCTCCCAGGATACCACCGATAGCAGAACCCAGCATACCGCCCAGACTGGCGCCGTTCATTGCACCCCCAAACTGGCTCGAAGCACAGCTGCTCAGCATCAAGACAGATGCTAAGGTAACAACAAGAAACTTCTTCATACTGATGTTACTTTACAATGATAACCAAGTATTTAGTTACGCTCCAGAAGCGGTCGGGGTCGGTGATACGCAGCGTATACTGCTTATTAGCATCGCGATCCAGGCGATAAGTTCCGGCGGGGTGATTGGTCAGGATTTTAGCACTCTTGGAGTAGAGCGGAATCACTTTCTTCACGCGGTAGTCAACTTTGGCAAAGTAGTCACGGTTGAAATCATTAGATTTCAGCACATCGCCGTCCTGCAAAATCTTCTGAGCTTTGAGCTCCTTTTTCGTACCAAATACGTAGTAGACAGTGTGCGCCACCTTGTCTTGTTCAGCAATCTGATTAGCCTGTGCCTCATTGTCTTGCGAGAGGCTGCTGACGTTTTGGTTCAGTGTGCTGATTTGCTTATCCTGCTCTTGAATCTTGATGTTCTTAGCGTTGAGTTCTGCACGAAGTTCATCGAGCTGTGTCTGCTTCTCTTGGAGTTGTTTCTGGAAGTCGGCCACCATTTGCTCCAAGGTGCTCTTCATCTTTGTATTGCTGGATTTGCTGGTGCGCAATTGTTCTTGCAAGTTCTTGATGAGCTCGCGGTTGAGATTCATTTTCTTCTGAATCAGAGCCATATTGCTGAGAATGGCTTGACGGTCGGAACTCTCGCCCTTAGCACTCTGCGTGGTAATGATCTCCTCGGCTTCATTGATAGCCGTGAATCCATCGCGAATTTGCTCAACAGTACCCATCAAATCATTGGTTTCATTCTGAGCTTGTGCTAAAGCATTCTCAAGCGAATCGATACGTTGAGCCGAAGTGTCCACTTGAGCGTCTTCTTTCTGCTTCTTCGTGTCACAGCTCCACAACATAACGGTGAGAGCAGCCAAAAGGCATATAGCAATCTTTTTCATATTTTCCGTTTTCTTTATGGGAGCAAAACTCCCGCGTTAATAATTATGAGACGAAGCCCGAGCGTTTTTGTTACGCTTCATCTTCCTTCTCTTTTCTCTTTGAACGCTTTGGAGCGTTGTAGCCTTCAACGATGATGACAAACTCTCCGCGCGGTTCTGTTTCCTCGAAATGTGTCAGGACCTCCGCCAGAGTGCCTCGCACGCTTTCTTCGTGGATTTTTGAAATCTCTCTGCAAGCGGAACAACGACGTTCGGCACCGAAGGTTTCAACAAACTGCCCCAATGTCTTTACCACGCGGTAGGGCGATTCATAGAAAATCATGGTGCGCGGCTCTTCTGCCAATTCCTTCAAGCGCGTTTGTCGCCCTTTCTTCTGCGGCAAAAATCCCTCAAAGGTGAATCGCTCACACGGAAGTCCGGAAGCTACGAGAGCTGGAACAAAGGCCGTTGGACCAGGCAAGCATTGCACGGTCGCCCCTTTCTCCACACAGGCTCTGACAAGCATGAACCCAGGATCGGAAATACCTGGTGTACCTGCATCCGTCACCAATGCCATATTTTCACCTGCAGCGATGCGCGCCGCAAAGGCCTCAGCGGTTTGGTGTTCGTTGAACTTGTGATGGGCACAGAGTCGGGTGTGTATGTCAAAATGTTTGAGCAACATTCCGCTGGTGCGAGTGTCTTCTGCCAACACGAGGTCCACCTCCTTGAGGAGCCGCAGGGCGCGCAGCGTGATGTCTTCTAAATTTCCAACCGGAGTCGGGATGAGATACAACATTCTTATTGTGCTTAACTTCTGTAGTATTCTGTTTATTAGAACCCTCAGAACATTTTACCACGCAAATGTATAGAAAATGACTTAATTTGACAAACAAAATAAATGGTCTTTGCGCTTTTTGAGATAAATTCTCTAATTTTGGCACCAACAACAGAGATATTTAGGAATTGTTGACAAGAATTGTTGACAAACATATTTCATTTCAGACTATGTATAAAGAGATAAATTTCGATCGTTTCGTACGCGGATTACTTGTTGTGGTAGGCATCGTTGCTGTCTATTTTATTCTCAGTTATCTGAGTGCGGTACTCATTCCTTTCTTTGTGGCGTGGGTTTTTGCCTATATGCTCTATCCCATTGTCATTTTTTTCGAAAAGAAATGTCACCTCAAGAGTCGCATTCTCTGCATCTTCCTCACACTTCTTCTTGTGGGAGGCGTTGTCACAGCTATCGGCCTCATCATTGTGCCGCCTTTTGTGGACGAGGTGAGCAACTTCAAAGAGATTGCAATACAATATATCACCAACGAGAGTCGCCATGCTGATTCGTTACCCAACACAATACAGCATTTTGTGCGGCAGCACGCAGAGGAAATCCAATTAGAAAATCTCCTCAAGCAGAAAGACATCCAATCGGCCATAAAAAATGCGCTACCCAAGGCGTGGGATTTTCTTTGGTCTACGGCAAGTGTAGTGATTAGCATATTGTCCTCACTTATCGGCATTCTCTATTTCTTCTTTCTTCTTCTTGATTACGAGAAATATGCCAATGGATGGATCAATTTCATACCCAAAGGTAAGCGTATCATTGCAGCGCAAATCGTGGGCGATATCGAACACGGCATGAATGGCTACTTCCGCGGTCAAGCTCTTGTGGCGTTATCAAATTGCGTTATGTTTTCGGTAGGCTTCGTAATTATAGGCTTCCCCATGCCCATTGCCTTGGGTTGCTTCATCGGGCTGATTAGCTTTGTGCCCTACCTACAAGTGGTGGGGATTGTGCCTGCCTTGATTTTGGCACTCCTACGTTGTGCCGACACAGGGCAGAATTTCTGGTTGCTTATCGGTGGAGTAGCTTTGGTTTATATCGTCGTTCAAGTGCTGCAAGACACTATCGTTACCCCCCATGTCATGGGAAAGATAATGGGACTCTCCCCCGCCATCATTCTTCTCTCGCTCACCGTGTGGGGATACATGCTCGGCATCATAGGTCTTATCATCGCTTTGCCCCTCACAACACTGGCCATCTCCTACTATCACCGCTACATTATAGGAGATATAGAAAAGCCCTCCGATGAAACTGAAGAAATAATAGCTGAAAACTCGCTTTCCACAGACGCAGAGAGCAAATAAGAGTTTTTTTCAGTTCAAAACACAAAAAAATGCAGAAAAGTTTGGTTGTATCAAAAACATGCCTTACTTTTGCACTCGCTTAACGGCACTTAGGTCGATCCGCTAGCTCAGCTGGTAGAGCACAACACTTTTAATGTTGGGGTCTTGGGTTCGAACCCCAAGCGGATCACAGAAACGATAATAAGGGGATTTTTCGTGAATCCCCTTATTTCGTTTGATACACAGGCACTTGTGTTCCAACTCGTTGGTTTAGAGGATTTTATATCAATGTTAAATCCTATGCCCAACGGGATGTATCGGGAAGGAAAAAGACCCATCGGGAACCATTTGCGCTACAAAATCTCGTAGTTCTCACTCCTTTTTCCGAAAAAGTCCCAAGGTCATATTAAAATTCTTTAAAATGACAAAGGAAAAAGTGTCTGTCATCTTCGACAGAAGAAAGAATGTTGAGAAGAGTGGATTTGGCTATGTTGAGATCCAAATCTATTTGAGCCGCGACGAACGTAAGTACATCGCCTTGGGAAGATGTGCGAAAGATGAGGTGGAAGCCTTCCTCTCCCAGCCTCCGGTGAAAGATGAAATCAAGCGTTGTCACGACTGTATTGCGGCCATGTCTCTGTTCAAGGACAACATGACTATCGACAACTTTGATATATACAATCAAGGTATCAAGGACGGGAATGGTATTCAGGAGTGCAGGAAGAGCAACCTGAAGACTGACTTTATCGCCTACATGAAAGAATATATAGAGAAGGAGATTGTCAGTGAGGGAACTCGTAAACAGAAGATGTGTTCACTGGAGGCGGTCAAGCGTTTTGGGAAGATAAAGACCTTTGCCGACCTTACGTCGAAAAACTTAGTGTTGTTGGTAATGTCTGAAAAAGTGTGTAAGATTCTCCTTGTCCTTTCCCCCATGCTTGGG
>NZ_DBHHRH010000018.1:0-6724 GCF_057240785.1 Alloprevotella sp.
TGCGGTTTTAAGAAACTCATGAAAGAGCGTTTCTTAAACCGAATTGGGGTTATTAGCTTTATTTGTGTAGTGGCAAAAGTATAAATCTGTCTCTTTTGTCCTTGTCATAGTGCCACAAGCTGCCACGTGAATGAAAAGTGATGGAATAAGAAATATCCAATATTAATTTTGCATAAGACAAACTGCGCTCGGCAAAGGATAAGTGAACTTTCCTCTGCACTCGCTTGCATTGTCTTTGCAACAAAAAAAGAAGATGGGGCAGGAAAACGCAAATGCGAACCGATGGAACGGATTGCTCTTTTCCCGATTGTTCCCGATACTTCCCTGCTGTTCCCCACGGCTTTGAGAGGTGTACGTACGCCATTATCTTTGCCGATGGAAACAGGAAAGACCTGAAACAACAAACAATAACAATATAAAATTATGAACTATTACATCATTACAGAAACCAATTGGGCAAAGCTTCGAGATGAAATCTTGAGCCTTGCAGAATGCTGCCACAAGGCATTCGGAGAAAAGAGTAAGCACACAGACTGGCTGCACAACGGGGATGTGTGTCGGTTGCTGAACATCAGCAAACGCACCTTGCAGCATTATCGCGACACGGGCATGCTGCCGTTTACGCAAATCGGGCACAAGTGCTATTACAAGCGCGAGGATGTGGAAGTATTGCTTCTTACGAAATCGGACAAACCTAAAAACAGACAGATATAATGGAAACAGCAAGAGACTTGAACATGGAGACGAACGAGATGCAGTTGGTCGTCTCGGCCTTGAGAGGTGTAGGCAAACGGATTGTGGAAGTAGCGGATACGCACAAGCCACTCTTTGCAGGCGAACTTTTCCTCACGGGTAAGGAAGTGTGCGAGCGGCTGTATATCAGTCCCCGTACCTTGCAGGACTACCGAGACAGGAAGATTATCCCCTACACGCAGTTTGCAGGGAAGATACTCTACAAGGCTTCGGACTTGGAAAGGATGTTGGAGGAGAATTACTATTTTAAGTCCATTTGAGTTTAGTATTATAATTCGATTAAAAATACTTATTAATAAGTATTGCCAGTATAGAATTCTTCCCATACCTTTGTATCCAAAATGGAATTAATGATAAAAATATCACACAGCCGCATAAAGGCAACAATAAAAGGAGCGTACTGTTTTTTAAACAGTACGCTTTTTTTATGAACAAAATTGAACGATGTCCGTTAATAAAATAGTAATGAAAATATTAAAAGAAGATATAAGAAACAGAATTGTCACAGCTGCCCGCAATGAATTTATTAAAAATGGTTTTAGAAAAACTTCGATGCGAACAATTTCTGCAAAATCAGGAGTTGTCTTAGGTAATATATACAATTATTTTAAGACAAAAGATGATATTTTTTATGCTGTCCTTAGGCCTTTACTTGCTGTCTTGGATGGAAGGCTGTCCTCCTATCGCATAGAATCCAACAAAATAGACAAACTTCGTTTCTCTATACAAAGTCAAAAAGATTTGCTAAGAGAAACGCTTAAAATAATTTTCTTGTATAAAGAAGAATTAAAGTTATTGCTCTTTGAATCAAAAGGTACTTCTGTAGAATTTTTCCGTGAAAATTTTATCGAAGAACAAGTTGCAATAAGTAAAGAATATATTGACCAAATGCAAAAAGTCTATCCACAAATACAAACAAAAGTTTCGTCACTATTCTTTCGGATTTCCTCTTCTACATGGGTAACAATCGTTGGAGAGATTGTCTCAAATCCAGAAATCCGTAAAGAAGAGGCAAAACAGGTTTTGTCTGAATATATACGCTATAATACAGCAGGATGGCGAGAACTCATTAATCAATAAGATTATGAACAGATTATTCATCGTAACGATACTGTGTTTGTGTACAACAGTTTTGTCTGCCCAAAATATATTACGTGGGAAAATCATAGATAAAGAAACTAAACTTCCGATATCTGGAGCATACGTATCAATCAAAAATATAAAACAGAAAACAGTTTCTGATAAAACAGGCAATTATCAAATTGATATTCCTTCCAATGGAATATACATTGTCGAGGTTTCATTTGTTGGATATAAACGAGTAAGGCAAGTCGTTGTGTCAGAAGGAAATACCACGAAAGACTTTTTTTTGGAGACATCTACGAACGCACTTAACGAAGCCGTGGTAAGGGGTTCCTCCCAAAAGGCTGAAATAAACCATATCCGGCAAAGTCCTATGGCTGTAACGGTAGTGGATGGATCAAAGTTGCGAGGACGCTCAAGTGGAATAGAAGAAATACTCACTAGAACGTCAGGTATCAAGGTGAGAAAAACCGGAGGATTAGGAAGTGCATCGCGTATATCTGTCCATGGATTGGAAGGTAAGCGTGTGGCAGTTTATATCAACGGCTTCCCACTAAACAGTCCAGATGGTTCTTTCGACATCAATGATATTCCGATTGATGTTATTAAGTACATAGAGGTGTACAAAGGAATCGTTCCTGCAGAATATGGCGGTGATGGACTTGGTGGTGCTATCAACATAGTGACACGAGAGGATGAATGTGACCTAGTGGGTTTTACGCAGGAATTGGCATCATTCGGGACATTCAAGACACTTGCAAGTGCCCAGAAACTTTTTGCAAAATCTGGAATATTATTCAATATTGCTTTCTTCAAGAACAAATCCAAGAACAATTATATGATGTCATGGCCAGTGTTTGAGACTAATCTACCTACTTCTGAATACAGAAAGGTGAGACGAAACAATGACTATTATGACGCAGAATTCTATCATGTGGGCATAGGTCTTAGAAAGCAATACTTCGACAAACTGGATTTGGAATGTGCTTTTTACAGGAATAAGAAAGGCATACAGTCTCTCAACTTTGACTCTCGATATGCCTATACAAAAAGTCTTAATATTATGCCTACTTTGAATATGGAGAAGAAAAATTTCATTTTCAAAGATTTGGAGCTAAAAAACACACTTGTTGTTCCCATCATACGTTCTAACATGACGGATACGGCAACTACAAGAACGCAATGGAATGGGACGGTCACGCCAGCTAATGGGGAGACAGAGGATAATCTTTTCAACGAGTCCCATGACCGGCAATTTGAGTTGCGAAATAAATTTAACTTGAAATATACACTTGGACGACATACTTTCAATCTGAATGATCAATTCGTATTCTCAGACTATAGACCTAAGGACGATCGTATGAATGAATACCTTGGCTTCGACCCCAGTTCATTTCCCAGCAAAATGACTTCAAACAACATCGGACTAAGTTATTTGTTTGCTTCTTCTAATAATCGCTTTCAGAATTCCTTGACAATAAGCATCTATTATCTGAAGTCAAAAATCTATAGAACAAGCGATGCTTTGTCAAAAGACAATACAGAAAGCGTATTCGCTCCCAAACAGACCAACGTGAACAAAACGTATTATGGCTTTAGCGAAGGGCTTAGCTATGAATTGTGGAAAGGTGTGAGGGGAAAAATCTCGTTTTCACACAATGTGAGAATTCCTGATACGGGAGAATTGTTCGGAAACGGAATGAGTATCAAACCTTCTGTAAATCTTCAGCCAGAAGTTGGAGATAATTTGAACATTGGGCTCATCATGGACAAGAGAAATCTATTGGGGCTTACTCGTGTGCAATGGGAAACAAATTTTTATTATATGTATATGAAGAATATGATAAGACTTTTCCCCGCTGACATCCGTTCCATATACATAAACTTAGGAAAGACAAGTACGCTTGGTTTCGATACTGACTTAAAGGTAGATATAACCCCAAACGTCTATGCATACTTTAATCTTACATTGCAGGATATTCGAGACCGTCAAAAATGGTTAAACGATGAGAAAGGTTCGGATAATCCTACGTATGACAAGCATGTTCCCAACATACCTTCATTCTATTACAACTATGGCATGGAATATCACGTTGAAGGTTTGTTGGGAAAGACGGAGTTGTCCAGAGTTTATGTTGATGTTTCTCATGTCGGAGAATTCGATTGGGGCTGGCAAATGAGCACACTGCCCGACCAACGAAAGAAATGGATCATTCCTTCCAACGATGTGTTTACCATAGGGCTTCAACAGTCATTTTGGCATAACAATGTTTCTCTGAGTTTCGAGGTCGAAAATATTTTTGACAAAGAGAACTACATGGAATTCAAAATGCCACTGCAAGGCAGAACCTTTAAGGCTAAATTGCGTTTTAATCTGTTCCGAGACAAAGTCTCAGGAGGAGCTATGAGTATGTAAATTCTTATTATTCATTTCAAAAAATTATAGTCAAAATGAAACATTATTTCTTAGTCGCAGCCACGGCGCTGCTTGTGTTATCAGGTCTTTCCTCATGTAGTAAAGACTCTCCAGATGTTCCTCCAACACCACCAGCAAAGTCCGAGGCAGGATTTGTGCATAGCGTGAATATTGGAGAGAACACATATGTCAGTCTGTTCAAAGACTTGACAGTTGGTTCGCTCAATACGGACAATGCTTTGGTGTTTGCCAAGGGTGCATTTTCATTTGTGCATGGTGGCAAGATATATGTGACTGACACGGAACACCTCTACAAATATGCACCAAAAGATGGCAAGCTCGTCCAAGAGGGCACGACTATGGTATTTCCAAGTGGTGCTAAGGCAACGTACATCACGTTCGCATCCAATAAGAAGGCATATGTTTCTTGCCTTGGTATAGGAAAGGTGTGGATTATTGACCCATCCTCAATGACGAAGACAGGAGAAATAGACTTATCCGACTATTCCTTGGGAAAGTCCTCTGGTGACAATAATCCTGAACCGTCTGCCTCTGTTATCAGAGATGGAATTTTATATGTGTCACTGAATCAAATGAAGTCTGCTTATTCTTGCGAAACTGGAGCCTATGTTGCATTAATTGACACGAAAACAGACAAGCCAATCAAACTTATTAGTGACAGTCGCGTCACGATGTCGTCCAGTGGAACACCTGCTGGTGATCCGTTTGTGGACGAGAAGGGTGATATCTATTTCTATTGCGTAGGAATGTTCGGTTATCAGAAGGGGGCAAAGGAAGGCTTCTTGCGCATTAAGAAGGGAGAACAGGAGTTTGACAAGTCTTATTGCTTTACCCTTGCAGATGTAAATCTGGATGGTGTAAAAGGAGGTAAAACTTCATATGCCTATAATAAGGTATATGGTGGAAACGGAAAGGTTTATGGATACCTAAATATTCCTGGGGCAGCAAGCAACCCACCAGATTACGTTCATGATAAATCGTTCCAGCCTTTTGAGATTAATCTCTATGATAAGACTTGCAAGAAGATGAACTTCTCAGGAACTACAGGCTGGGCGGCATCCATTTGCAAGTCGGGCAATGATATCATCTTCGGCATGTCAACAGACCAAGGTACGGGTTATTTTGTCTATCACATGAAAGATGGAAGGTATGAAAAATTGAAGGTAAAGGTTTCCGGAGCACCCTATATGTTGCATGAACTTAAATAGTTGTAATAGAATATTACTTATGATATTTATTGGGACATAACCCCAACATCTAAAAGAATGTGAACTTCTTGATTAGAAACTTTAACCTCCTCAAAACAAGGAAAAGAGCTGTATCGTTACTCATTATAGGGTTTGATACGGCTCTTTTAGTTTATGTGTTATAAACTATAAATTCTCATGGTTGTGCTTTTAGTTTTTATACACTGTCAATTCAGTTTTAATAAAAATCTTTCTTTTGTAGTAGCGTAGTAAATAATTGAAAGAATATTCGTATCTCAATAAAAATCTTTAATCCTTTTTCTTTCAACGTATTATACCTTATTGTAGTTATGTAGTAAGATATAATCAATGAAAGAAAAAGAAAATATAATCATCAGGTATCCGTCTTTCCTATTAAGAATATCGGTGTTATTATGGATGTAGGCTTCTGCAATTTCTGACATACATGTTTCCTGAAGAAGTGGGCTTCCATGCTGTCCAATTGATAAGACAAAGCGATGATGATAGTAAGCGGATAAAGTAAGACATAACCTCGCAGATGTCCGTTCACGTAGACTTCCTGCTCCCCTGTATCCCTTTCGTCGGGTTGCAGGGGAGAGACTTTTAGTAGAAGTTGCAGACGATAATTGAGCTTCCTCCATGTTACACTAAAGAAATCCACCAGTTCATTCTCTGTCATGGCTATTTCGCCTTTGCCTTTGCAAGTGATTTGCATATTATCGCCCCACTCGAAATAACTACGGTCTCTTTTTGTTTGATGGTGATTGACATTCATACGGTTTCCTCCTTCGTTTCTTTTGTCTGATGTTTCCTTATCAACCTGTCCATGTCCTCAGAAATCTTATTATCTACCCCAATTCGGGATAAGCAGTACTTCTTTTTCCTCAAAAAAGTTTCAATAGAAGCCTAAAAGAGGATTGTTTTTGTGTATTTACTGTTGAAAATCAATCATATAACAAAATAACAATCCTCATGAAACTTGTCAGCAAAGTTACGGAAATCTATTGTATTGCAGATGATTTTTGCAAAGAATATCATTTAGAATTAAACAAAACCTCTCTTTCTCCCTCATCCTCCTCTACCGATAGTCCAAAATATCGCAAGAGAAAAGGGCGAATGAGTGATGCCGAAATGATCACAATTCTTATTTTGTTCCACAGCAATACATTTCGGAATTTCAAACATTTTTATCTCTTTTATGTTTGCCGAGAACTAAAAAAAGAGTTTCCCAATCTACTCTCAT
>NZ_DBHHRH010000019.1:0-3834 GCF_057240785.1 Alloprevotella sp.
GCTCTTGTGCGTCTTCGAGATTCCATTTTGTAATAATAAGAGCATCCCAAAAAGAATCCGTCATCAAGGATTTATTCTCGTGTTTTTTTGCGGATTTGTATCGTTCCAGCCGGATAGGAAGTGTGGATTTACCTGCCAATTTGTCTATATCACCACCTTTGAAACCTAATCGGACATCCCTGCGTGCAGGATGTTTGAAGGCATAGTCTTCAATGTTTATGGGTTGGAGTTCCGAAAGAGTTTGTTCTTCCTTGATACCTAAATTAGGTAAATCGGGTTCGCGGTAGTTTGGCGGCAAAATGCCGATGAGACCATATGGGCTGTCGTCGATGGAGTCCCACTTAGACATTACGTCATCGTAAACTTTACGAGCAGCTGCTAATGTATCGAACAAACCGAAAACGTAGTTAATTTGCAAGGCATATTTGCCAGTATCGTTTACGGTTCTTTTTTTGGAGTCAATGTAGATTTTCTTCATGATTTTTCCTTTTGCCCCTGTCTTAAATTTTAGCCGCGTGGGGCGATGCGTCTATATATGTATAATAGCTCACTATACGAGCTATTGCAAGCTTTTATTTTAATGAATCCAAAAGTTTTTGCCATTTTACGAGCGGCATATCCGCGCGATTTTTGGCATCAATTGCTGCTTCCCACCGGCGGACGCTGTATCCGGTTTTTGTACCAGTAATTTCTGCTACCTGTGCTTGTGTAAGCCCAAATTGTTTTCTCAGTGCTTTAAGATTGGCAGGTGTATAGCCAATTTCAGGGGCTTCAAATTTCTTCATAGTTCAATAAACTCCCAACATGAGGCCATACCAACCGACGTATATGCGTACTGCTCCATTTCAAGAGCGGCTGCTTTGACACGGCTGTCCGTTCCCCATCTCAGCCAATCCTCAGCTTTATCATCGCCATCGTAATCAGGACAAATGTCGCGCAAATACTTAACTTTGATAGCTTCATTTTCAGAAATGGCCGCAAGACAAAGACCGCAGCCATCATACCCGGCATTTTTTCCAATTTTATAAGTTTTATTCATAGTGTTCGGATTTCCTTTCGTAGTTTGATATAGTCTAGCACACAATGTAAGCTTTTATGGCTATGCCTGTTTTTTATAGAGCTGAAAGGCTGTCAATGGGGAAGCTTTGTAAACGTCCTACAAGGGCGTTTATGAATACCCCATTTACTGACTGGCAGCGATAACACGCTTAAGTGAGGGAGCAGGTGTAGGCCGTAGGCTATGCCCTGCTCCCGAGCTGTCGGCGGCGAGACCGGGGGCTTGGGGGCAGAGACCCTAAAATAGAAGAGTATGAGGACAAAAAAACGGACACATTAGTGGCCTTTGGTTAAAATTGGTTATTGGAGACACAAATATTCATCGTCTATCACTATTTCTTCAGCCTCAATAACCAAGTTAGAAGCAATATATTCGTCACACCCTTGAATTTGGGCTTCAAACCAGCTTAGAAATTGGCTCAGTTCGTCATCATTCATTGCGGTAGAGAAGCCGTTGCTCATAGCCAAGCCGTTGATGTAGTCGGCGGCTTCGTGCGCTATGTCGGTTTTAGCGGCTAGATAGATGTTAGTTGCTTTCATTTCAATCCCTATATATCAGTTCAAAAATTTATATTGATTTTGTTACCAGTCAGTTACTTTTAGTCGTAAAAACTGTTGTTCCTACTTATATCCATCTAGATATGTGACTAACTCCTCCAACATCAAGCTAATGCCTTCTGTCATCAAGATCTGAGAAGCAAACATCAAGCTGGCGGCATCATCACCATTATTTTCAGCTTCTTCTTGCAAAGAGTCCAAATATTGTATGCGTTTGAGTGTAAAGTCTTGGGTAAGGATGAACGCGATTTGTCCACGCCATACCAAGCCCAAATGGGTAACGGTTTTGCCGTTTTTGACGTGTTGTACCACTTCATCGGCGGTCAGGTCTTGTTTGGAAACTTTAACAACCGGGACAACATCGCCTACGCCTTTGAGTTCGCAATCGCTGTCCAATTCAAAACCGCCTTCGCAATGCCCTTGCAGCAACCAATTCGTCATTAGAGAAGAGAGAGATTGCTTGGTATTTGGTAATGTTGCTTCTAATCCTCCTAATGCTTCACGAAGCTTAGTCAGGAGGTTTTCAGCTTTTGCCGTAGTAGCATTATTAATCAATAAAAAACCACGCTTTGTATCAAATACGGCTTCAGTCCGAGTGCTTTTTGTAAAAGCACGAGGAAGCAAGTCATCAGTAATTTGTTCTTTCAGTTCTTGTTTTTCCTTGCGACCTACATTTCGACCTTCACTATTTTGAATTTCCAAAATCTTTTCGTCCAAAATATCTCGAATCACGCCGGCAGGCAGAACTTTTTCTTCTTTTTTGAGGGCTACTCTCCATGTAAAATCTGCTGGGAAGACTAATTCTGGTGAAAAATGAACAGGAGAGGAAAAACCCTCTGAAAACCAATCCAAGCCTTGGCAAGGAGAAAACTCTGATTGTGCCAGCTTGTTCGAAAGATATTCGAAATCCGGTAACTTCTCTTTGCTAATGGGATAAAAACTTACTTGTTTGAACCACATATTTTTACCTTTATTTATGAGGGGAGTTTAGACAAGATGACAAACTTTAAAGCCTGGAGTAACCGTTTTTTGTCACATATGATATGAATTATTTTCTTTCCAACATTGGTCCGAGTAAGGAACGTACAGATTCCACTACATCGTCAATTTCAAATTCAGGCTGATCCTTCATCGCTCCAGCTTCAACTAACATCGTATGAATTTTATGAATACCAGTTTCCCAACGGTCTTTTCTAACTATTTTTCCATCATGACGAAATTCATAATCTTCTGGATTTTTTCCTCGATATTCAGGGATGATGAAATCATCGAGCGTAACCTTCCTCATAACTGTTCTTACATCATTGCTTGAGGCCACAATATCTAATGTAACTTGTTCAGCATTACTATTCTTGGAGGAATTCCCGATATTCCAGTTTTGAATATCAGAGACATTTAGGTGGGTGAAATTTTCCATATTTTTTTCCTTTACTTACTTCTTTGAAGCTGGTTTAAATATATCGAATTGATCCTTGTCACTTGACTTATGTTTGCGTTTATAAGCTCGTCTAACCTTGCTTACCGTCGATGTACTACATTTAAGGGCAGATGCTATCCCTGTTATACTCACACCGTTTAATGTGAGTTGGATAATACTTTTGTGTAATTCCTCATTTGCAGGCCGGCCTTTCATCCGCCCTTCTTTTTTTGCTCGTGCAATACCTTGGTTTGCGCGCTCTCTTCTTGTCTTCCAATCCTCATGGGCAATGCTTAAAGCCATACGCAAGAACATTTTTTGCAAGGCTTCCATTAGTGGTTCTGTTAAATATTTTGGAAGTGAATCACCCTCCCCCATGAGCTCATCTAAGTTACCGAAAGAAAAAACGTCGGGCACATGCAGCTTGGCTCCTTTTTCAGTGATTCTTTGAATCAGTAATTCTGCTTCACGAGGTGGGAGGCGAGTGATTCGATCAATTCGTTCGGCAATAACCCAATCACCCTCCTGAAGATCGTCAATGAGTCGATTTAATTCGGGACGACTTGCATTTACACCACTCGCCTTTTCCTCATAGATTCCAGCTATGTAAAATCCATTTTCCTTAGCCTCATCTATAATTTTACGTTGTCGCTCTAAATTTTGTTGTAGTGTACTTACTCTAAGATAAATCCTTGCGATTTTGAGGTTACTCATGTATTTTACATCCTGTAATTAATCCACTGGATTTTAAGTTATTGTATTTATATTTTACAGTAGTATAATAGACACTGTAAATAACCTAT
>NZ_DBHHRH010000020.1:0-14345 GCF_057240785.1 Alloprevotella sp.
GCGTGTGCGGTTTAAGAAACTCATGAAGGAGCGTTTCTTAAACCGAATTTGGGTTGATAGGCTTGGCTTTCTACTGCTATTATTTCCATCAGCGTAATCGTTTGGTTTTAATTGTTACATGTTCTATTCCAAGTTCACTGACTAACTGTGAAAGTCTTCTGAATGCTTCCTCAGTAAAAACCTCCAGATGAATTTCTGCTATAGGTAAAGGACCGGGCTGCCCATTACGTGCAAGAAACTCAAATATTTTGGTAGACTGGATGCCCACCTTTGAAGCGTACATCAGAATTTGTTCAAGAGTCATTGCTGTCTTTCCTCTTTCCCAGCGCGAAATTCGACTCGAACTAACTTTCAGAATAACAGACAGATACTCCTGCGAATAACCATTTTTCACTCTTGCTGACTTCAGCATTTCCAATAACTTTTTCATACTTATAAAGTTACTAAAGCACCGTTACAAGAGCAACCCGCCACATGCAAATGTTTGCACACTATGCAATCCGTCTTGCAGACGGTGCAAGTTTGTTTGTTAGTAGCGGAATACACAGTGTACCAATAAATATAACGAACTAAATCTAAAACATTTTATTACTCTTATATCTTTGTATAATTATTATTGTTTTGTAAAACTCCAGTGCAAGGTGCAAGTCCCTTTATATATAAGGGCTTGCACCTTGCACTGGAAAATGTAGCAGTAAAATCTCTAAATATTTATGGTACAAAGATTTGGAGGTTAGTACAATTTTATATACCTTTGTACCGAAGAAAAGAGAGCAGTTGTGCTTTCAAAAGGTAGTCAGAATGGTAGTCATCAAGCGGTCAAAATACTGCTACAAAAATGCTACACTACCGATTTGTCAAAATTGATAGGATATTTAATTACAACGAGTTAGCAGAGTTTGGTTCATAAACCTCTCTCTCCGCTTCTCATAGCGAGTTAAGCCCCTAAGTTACAACAACTTAGGGGCTTTTTGTTTGGTCATTATTTTGGCTACTTTCGGTATCCATATCTCTATATTTCGGGAACATGATTGTTGCGGTTTTGAAGAAAAAAGGAAATTGTCATTATATTACAATCCGTATAAAAGGCAAGGGGGTACACCACATCCAATCCGATGTTACCAGCGATATTAAGAGATAGGTAATAATGGCTACACCTATAAAAAGAAGTATGTATTTCATTTTACCTTAATTTTTGAAAATATACCATTATAACTTTTGGCTGATAGGCAGTCCATTACCTCCTGGATGTCATTGTACTCTGGGGCACCAAGCCTTGCCTGGCATACATTGACAATTTCCAAGGCCATGTCGGCAGATACAAGGCGTGAATCATTCTTAAAATCTGAGACGAATATGTCCCTAATGGCATTCAGATGTGCTGTATCGAACTCATCGAACGCCACTGCTCCCTTCTTACGAACGGTAAGTTCCACCTCATAATCATCCGGTCTCTCTGCCTTGAAGGAGACCATTGCGGCACCTGTGGATTTGCATTGTTTCAACAATGTTTTGACTATTTCTTCCATTGTAATTCTATTCTTTCAAAATTATTAAACTCTTATAACTCAAACTGCACATGGAAATGATACTCGTTGCACAGGCAGGTGATCTGTCTTACAGTAAAAGTATTTGTAACTCGATGTGTACCAATTTGTTTTGGTTGAAACGATGGAAAAGTGATTGTGTGGACTCTGTGGAGGATAAAAACGATGAACATTTAATGTATTTAACTTTTGTAAACCTCAAAATGTAATAGAATGTGCAATGATTCCGTATAATTTAGCTAAAATCCATTTTTGAGAGCATGATAATGTCTCAAAATGTGGAAACGACAAATAAAATTTTATGGAATTGCTATTTTAATGGCAAGAAATGACCCTTTTTCTGCCAAGAAAACTTAATTTCAAGGAAAAAATATTGTTATTTGAAAGAAAATTACTATTTTGCAGTCGGAAATATTTGTAGTTATTCCGACTAAAATCAAACCAATATCTATATGCAAGACGCTGTAGTTAACAAGATTAAGAGCAAGATTGCTCATGGTAAGTTTGGAGAGGTTTACTTCGTGTCGTCCTTTCCACAATATGATGTGGAGTATGTCACCAAACTGTTGGCAATCTTTGAGCGTGAAGGGCTCATCAGCCGTATAGCAAAGGGGGTCTATGTCAAGGCACGTAAGACTCGCTTCGGTGTCCTATATCCTTCTGCCTTTGAACTGGTGACAGAGATTGCCAAAAGAGATAAAGCAGTAATCATTCCTACGGGAGCCACTGCCGCAAATCGTCTCGGCTTCTCTACCCAGGTTCCCATGAACACAAGTTTCCTGACTACCGGCTCTGGCAGGAAATTGAGTCTTGGAAATAGGACTGTTACCTTAAAACATGGAGCTCCAAGGAATTTTGCCTTTCGAGGGAAGTTGATGCAAGAACTGGTACAAGCATTACGTAGCATCGGCGAAAACAACATCACAAAAGAAGATGAAGGGCAGATTGCAAAGCTACTTGCAGAAACTCCAGAAAAAGACACAATAGAACATGATTTGCTTTTGGCTCCTGTTTGGATGAGACAAATAATCAAAAGAAACATTAAAGGACAAGACAATGAGTAAATGGATAGACTTCTCAAGAGATGAGCGTAGAGCAATGATACAAGCCGTCAGTCAAGCAAAGCAGATAGATGAAGCCTCTGCTGAAAAGGACTGGTGGGTAACCGCTGTTCTTTATGCCATGTTTCATACCAGCATTAGCGAATACCTATTGTTCAAAGGTGGTACAAGCCTTAGTAAAGGATGGAACATTATCAACCGATTCAGTGAGGACATAGACTTGGCTCTGAGCCGTGACTATTTCTTGAATGTGAAGAAACTATCATGTGCCAGTTGTACCTCTAACACGCAGATACATAATCTCCGTGAAAAAGGACAGGACTTTCTTCTTGGAGAGTTTAAATTGGAGTTGGATAATAAGCTAAAGGCTTTAGGACTTGACGTGACCGTACTTGGCGACAATGAAGTATTGGATGAAAACGGCGAACCGAGAAAAGTCCCTCATGATAAAGATCCGTCTGTTCTTTACATTCAATACCCATCGCTTTATAATAACCAAGCCTCATATGCTGTGCCTACTATCAAAATAGAGATTAGCGTATTGTCCATGTCGGAGCCATTTGAAATGAGACGTATATCATCGTTGGTGGAACAAGTCTTCGATGGGGAAAATGTGGATACAGATTTCATTCAAACTATCCGTACCGTCAGCCCTGCAAGGACTTTTCTTGAAAAGGCCTTCTTGTTATGCGAGGAATATCAAAAGGATAAGCCGAGGACACATCGCATGACTCGCCATTTCTACGATTTGGAAAAACTCATGCACACTCCTTACGCAGAGATGGCACTCAAAAATGTAGCTCTCTATACTGAGATTGTGGAGCATAGACGCAAGTTCTATCATGTAGGCTATGTGGATTATGACAAGGAACTACCAGCCAACATTCAGATTGTACCAAATGAAGAACTGGTGTCAGCGTATGAAACGGACTACAACGAAATGAAAGAGAGCTTCATATATGGAGAGCCTCTTGATTTCAAGGAACTCATGCATCGAATTAATTTACTCCAAGAACGTTTCTGGAAGATT
The DNA here is from genome assembly GCF_057240785.1 of Alloprevotella sp. Classification (NCBI taxonomy): domain Bacteria; kingdom Pseudomonadati; phylum Bacteroidota; class Bacteroidia; order Bacteroidales; family Prevotellaceae; genus Alloprevotella; species Alloprevotella sp. The sequence continues at coordinate 3,639 of NZ_DBHHRH010000020.1, forward strand.
ATATCTTAGAATCAAAGATGCATCGTTGTTTGTGGTATAATAGAATATGACTGTCCTATACAGGCAAGAAACATGATTGCATGATATAAAAAAGAGTAAAGAAAAATTGAATTTCATAACAATATGGCTTCGGATTCAATAGTTGAGTTAACCGTTGGTGATGTAGTGAAGGCAACGGTGAAGAATATACTTAAAGACTATGCGATAGTGTCTTTCGGTAACATTATGGCTTACTTGCCATCATCTGAGTATTCTTGGGGAAGAGATAATAACCTTAAGAATAAATTAAAGTTGGGTACGGAATTGAACGTTGTTGTTGTACAGATAACAGACAAAGGTGTTATGGTGAGTGTTAAAAGGATGTCTAAAGATCCATGGCTTAATGTTGAAACTCTGTATCAAGTCAATCAACAAGCCAAAGGAAAAATAACGAAAATACTGAATTTCGGAGCTTTTGTTGAATTACCAAGTGGAATTCAAGGCCTTCTTCACAAAAAAGAAATGTCTCCAGATGGTATGAGAGAACCAAGTGAAATTGTATTGGAAGGTCAAGAAATTGATGTCATAATTACTTCTATAGAAAAAGCTAATCGAAAAATATCGTTCTCAATCAAGCCTTTGTTGAATTAATCCTTTGAAGACTAATGAAGCAGAATCTACATATTCAATCGGAATTGATACTGAATCATATCGAGCTGACAGACTTGGATTTGTCGGAACTTCCACCATATCCGATAATAGAGGATAAAAAAGTTCAACCGAGATTTGTTGGAATAGTGTGCAGATGCCGTTCTTTGGATAACTATGCATTTGTAGTAACCAATATGTACGGTTTTAATAAGACCTCAACTCCATATTCTCCAGTTCAACTATATTTGGAAAAAAGCCAGTGGAAGGACACTGCATATTTGAAAGAGGATATGTGGATTACCTTTGAGCTCAAAAAACAGCCCAATCGAGATAGACATGCAGCAATTAATGCAAAATGTCTATCATTAACAAGTGAGGATTATAATATTTGCAGGAATTATATAGGTCGTTATGATAAGATATACGGAACTGTTAATGCTAAGCGATTCAGTGAGTCTATACTCTCTGTTATAGTAGAGAAGTTTTATAGAAAAGCAGAAGGACGGCTGTTAATACTAAATGATATCTATCAAAGAAAATCGCTTGACCCTAAGGAATGGGAACTTTTGTTATCAAATTTGACAACAGAGGAGCGTGATTCTTTTACTTTTAGAAGCGACATAATTGAACCTTCTGCTGTACTTCGGGTGTACTTGTACAAGTACCTAAACTCAATCGATTGGCTCAAACATCCAAGTGTTATTTCTATGATTGGCAAAGAAAATAGTGAATCGGAAATAACCCTTAAACAACTTATAGATAGTTTCGATAATGAAATTGATCGGAACGAATGGGTAGTTTATGCAAAGGATAGTTCCATTTCCAATGAACCCCTAAGACTAAAACTATTTTATTTAACTGAAAGTATTGATGTTTATCATGCAATAGAGAATAAATCTACCATTATAGAACACATGAACGAAGCAGGAGTTCTTGAAGTTAAGAAATTCCTGAAATTTTGCTATATTAATCTGGATGATGTTGATTTTGATGCTGTAATTAATGGCTTGACATATGAAAAACTTCTTGGTGGCTTAAAAAAGATGTCCTCAGACGATAGCTACCAGTTCGTTTGTCGTTTGCCAGAAGAAAAAGCAATAGAAATAGTCACGAGTGAGGATTTCAAAGGAAGTAAACTGTTTACATCTTATATTGGTCAGAAATGGAACACAATTAAGGGAAATATGCCGTATTGTGTCTTTGATCTTGAATCCGATGGTGAAACTATAAGGGAATTCGCTTTCTTCACCGAGGATAATATGAGACCATACACAGGCGAGGACCAAATAAATTCGTTATTCAGAAAACTGAAAAAATCTCCTATTGTTGTAGGTCATAATATTAAACTGTGGGATTTGCCAATTCTTAACAAAAAGGGGTTGCATATTCCAGAAACTACTTTTGTATGGGACACTCTTGAAATTGAAATACTGCTAAATCCATGTAGATATGCATATTCTTTGCATACAGAGCACAATGCAGAAGCTGATACAAAATTAACCAACGAACTGTTTTGGAATCAACTTTACAGATTATCCACAGATGAGCACTTAGTTGAACAACTGCGGGATGTTCTCCCTGATAATATTGGGACGATAATCAGTTCATTGCGTGTCGATTATTTTTCAGAATACTTCAGAACTACTGCCAATCTTGAACGTCAATTTTTCCAAGAGTTACGTCCAATATCAGACGAATTAGTAGAGAACCTAAACCAAATTTCAGAAATACCAGAGACAGAGGCAACGTTGTTAATTGCCCCAAGTAATTTGTGGTCACGTCTGGCTCAATATATTCCATTGTCATTTCCTGGCTCCAAAACTGGTGCTGAATATAAGAGTATAGACATCAATGTTCTTAAGGAAAAACAATTTAAGGATGTTATTAAACAATGTATTCTTGAACGTTTTTGCGTAGTTTCACGTACTCCCGTACTTGAAAATTTAGCTCAATATCTTCGAGTTATTGATACAGAAAGCAATAAATTATCATTTACAGAGGAGGAGTTACAAGACTATTTACACTACTATGATAGTCATATTGATTGTATAGATGTCACTTCGTTCGAGGATGAAAATATCCTATCTAAGGATTATAAACATATTTTTATTATTGGCACGGAATTAGAAGACAGAGTTCATAAATGCAAGGTATGCGACAATAAAACATTTGCTGATTTGATAGCATGTGGAAGTAAGCTTCCTTTCACTATGGCTTCAACAAATTTTGCCCCAGTCAAAGGTGACGAGATTAGAAAACTCGGCATAACAAAGCCCGCTCTTGCTGCAAACATTTGGGCGGAGAGAGAACGAAATGGGCAGTTCGCTTTTTATTTAAATTATCAATATCAAGCATACAGAAAGCAATTTCTAAATCACTTCAGACTTAAACCGCAAGTACTGAAGTGGACGTTTTCTGGTAAAGATTATGGGCATATTAACTTGACTCAGGTTAGTAGAAACCGTACTGCTGATATGGTGATGCGTGTTAACAGTTCTACAACTCAAAGAAGTAAGTATTGGTTGTTCCAAATCGCTTTGTTGAACAAAATACATGAAACTAATATAAGTCTACCTATAGTATATGTTATTAACGATAAGAAAGAAATTGAGAAATTAACAGAATATGCAATTTCTCAAGGTTACTTTATCCCATCAAATGGAAATGGATTCCGCAAACTCGAATATATTGGCAACCATCCCAATGGAATGGTAATAATTACAAAGCAAGAGTTTATTGATGGTGTGGGGTCATATAGACCAGATAAACCGTATTGTTATGTCTGGGATAATATGGACATTGATAGGTACATGTTAATGTGGGATAAACTTCCCTTTGATGATGATTTGGAAGAAGATGCGGATGATGAGCGTGACGATAAAGTTCATCATACAACACCACGTCAATGTATTCATGCAGCATGGCCTATTTATGAGCATTATTGTTCATTAGTAATGGCAAATAGTGAGGCTACACAGTTTTATATCATAGATCCGCATTTTGATGACTATGAAGATATAGCAAATAGCTGCCAAGCCCAATCCTTTAAGGTGGATTTATGGGAAAAAGATACTGATTACAATGAAGCTCTTGATAACTCAGGTCTATATTTTGATGATAGTAGAGGCAAAGAAGAGGATATAGACACCAAAACTGCTATTGAGTTGATCCGCAAGCACTTTATTGGTGATTATCAATGGAAACCCACACAAGAAGAAGTCCTTCCGTTTATGTGGGAGAGGAGAGGAGACTGTATTGTCTCAATGCCGACAGGTGAAGGAAAATCAGTATGTTTCCAAGGCCCGGCACTTTACAGAGCTTCAATTACGAAAAAACTATCCTTGGTTATAACACCTTTAAGGGCTTTAATGCAAGACCAGGTAGAAGAACTACATAAAAAAGGGTTTGCAACTAACGTAGATTATCTTAGTGGTGACCGTCAGCGTCCAGAGGTTGAAAACATTTACCGCAAAATACGCTCCGGTGAAATCGCTCTGTTGTATATCACTCCGGAAAGATTCCGTGTTAAGTCATTTATGAATGTCCTGTTCCAACGTTTGGAAATGGATGGCGGTCTGGAGTATATCATTTTTGATGAAGCTCATTGTATTTCACAATGGGGACAGGAATTTCGCCCTGATTACCGAAATGCCGTTCTAACTTGTATTGAACTAAGAAAGCAATTTGATTTTATGTTCGCTTTGTTTTCTGCTACAGTTACAACTCAGGTAGAATCTGATATACGTTCTTTCTTGCCCGATATTCAAAGATTGGGACAAACGGCGGAGGATTATAATCCGATACGTCAACATATAGGAATTTCATTTTCTTTAACCGAGCATGAGGATGATGCAAGAATTAGTGAGATTGTACAATTTATAGAGGACAAGCAGATAGATTTCTCATTGAGTTGTATGATTGTTTTCTGCCGTACTCATAGACAATGTGAGGAAACTGCAGATGCATTGTCTGAATTGGCATCAAAATCTTCTCCTGATAGTATTTTGAACAATTGTATAGATAAAATTGGTTTTTATCATGCAGGTCTTGATGCTGATTTACGAAATGATGTTTACGAACAATTTAAGCGAAAAGAAGGCGTAGACCCATTATATATTCTTTGTGCAACAAAGGCATTTGGTATGGGAATGGATATACCTAATGTCCATTATGTAGTACATTACAGTCCTCCTTCTGTATTGGAAGATTATTTACAGGAAGTGGGCCGTGCCGGACGTGATGAAAAACAATACAAATTGGCATTCGAGGATGGAAAGGATAAAATTCCAGCCCTGTGTTTAACGTCTAAAGAAGATTTTAGGAAACTAAAGGAACTGCTTGTCAAAAGTCAGATGAGTTGGTCTAACTTGACTGATGCTAAAGATAAGATTGTGGAATTCATAAAGCGTTTCCAAACGATTGAGCAAACAAAAAACTCCCCAATTGTAGTTCCTTTTAGCGTTTGGGTAAAAAATGCAGAAGATTTTAATGATACCACTGCATCAAGATTGGCTTTCCATTGGTTAGATCATATCGGATATATTAAGCAACGCTATCTGTCACAGGCATGTCTTGACATTACTGTTAATGACAATGATGGTAAGTCGTCTTCATTAAAACGGAATCCTGTTTATCTATATTTGGAAAAGAATGCTCAGATAAACGGAGAACGTTCACTTGTGTCTATGAATGATATGAGAAACAGTTTACGTATGTCTATGCCAAAGATTATGAACCAAATAATCTTATGCATGGAAAGTGGCTTATTGGAACTAAATGAGACTATGAATTGTAAACTTGTTCCTCGTCGATTCTGCGAAGCCAATTTTATGGTTAATCATGATAGAAATGATTTCGCTTTACACATCGTTTTTGAAGGTTTGAGGAATCTTCTTTCAGATTGCAAACAAGGTAAAGTTAGAATAATTGGCCAAAATGAACGTGAACACATATATAAACATTTGATGGATGATGTAATATATGATGATATCTTTGAAGATAATGGTGTAAAATATATGCCTTGGAAAGCCGAAGTGGATAATCCTCCAAGGCTGGCAGTTACTAAATTTGATACTTTCAAAAAGAATATTTTAACACGCATGGGTTCTCAGATGTTTATTCTATTAAATTATCTCCCCATGGTTAACTATAAAGTCGAGAATCTTGATGATGATGTAATATGCCAAATCAAACTTAAAAACGGAGAATGGCAAAACTATCTTGAACAGTTAGAGAGGGATTGCCTTATTATGATAAAATATGTTGTAGAAAAGCCAGAAGAGTTCTGTTGGGCTAAAGTAATTATAGACCTTGGGTGGACTAAAAAAGGATATAGATATTTTGAAGATCTTCTCTCTATTCTTTACCATCTTGCATATGTTGAACATTCTCCACTAGTAAAAAGTGGAATAGAGGTTCTTGCAACGGAATTAACTGAATCTGAAATACAAGATGGATTATCAGAGGACACCAACATGTTTGCATTTCGTAAAGAATTTGATGACAATGAGAAAATAAAGAAAGTTCGCCTCTCTTGTATGGACATTTTTACAAATGTCGATGCAAAAGAACAAGGTACTTATATTCAACGATATTTCCAGAGTAAGGACTATGAGGACTATTTGAGCTTAGCCGGAGATTATGTCCCCGAAGGCTCAGACATAATGTCTGAGTTGACAGAAGAAGCTCTAAAAGCAGAAGAATCGAAGTTGGATAATAACGAAGAACAAAAATGTATATATGAGCAACCCACTAATAAGGATGTTAATGTTATGGCTGGACCTGGGGCTGGTAAAACTCATGTCCTTACCTTGCGATGCGCGAGACTCATTTATAAAGAACATGTAGATCCATCCCACTTGCTTGTACTAGCATATAATAGAGCTGTTGTCGTTGAACTGCGTAATCGCTTGAATAGCTTATTTACAAAGTTAGGAATGAGCAGAATTGCGCATCAACTTAATGTGTACACATTCCACGCATTGGCAAAGAAATGTTTAGGGAAAAAACTTGATAACATATCTACTGAAATGTGGGAATATGAGTTCTATAATTATTTAACTAAACACGTAAGGGATTTTAAGGCTCGTTTCCCTAACATCGAATATGTTTTAGTGGACGAATTCCAAGATATCACAACTGTCCGCTTGGACTCCCTGCTTCGTATTCATCGTATATTCAGAGATGCTAAGTTCTTTACTATCGGAGATATAAATCAAAGTATTTATGGATTTGATAGAGTTCCAAAAGATAATTTTGGCAGAAAACTCATGCTTCAACCTGAACAGTATGCAGAAATACTGGATCCAAGGCCATATTATCATAAACTGGATAGTGAAATACATCCTGTGCAGCTGTCAATGTTTACAAATTATAGATCATATCAAAAGATTTTGGATAAAGCTTCTGAGTTCATACAAGAAGGTAATATGCCAGTTTCTGCACAGTCTATAATGAAATATGAACCTACAGATCCTTATGTTGAGGAATATGACAATATCAGAGATAAAGGACATGTTTGGTTTAATGACATCATTAATGTGGTTAATTGGGCGAAGTCTCAGAATATCGAAGCTGACCAAATACACGATAATGATGCTCTAAAAAAAATACGCCATATAGATACTATTGCAGTGTTTTTTAGAACTAATAATGAAGTGTATCGTGGTTATTCCAAAATTAAAACTTCGCTTCCTGAAGATGTTAGAATTAGAATTCAAGGAGAAAGTCTGGGAGAGTTCTGGCGAGAAAGGGAAATTTATTATTTGATAGATACGCTTAATCGCTATCCAAATCAAAAGATTGATTTGCGCAATAATAAGACTGCCAACGGAATAAAGGAGTTCCTAAAAAAGAAAATGCAAGAAACTCCTTCATGGGATTCATATACATTAGATATTGCTTATACTCTGGTTCTGAACTACATGGACTCCATTCGTTCAGACTATGATTCGCATACATGGAAAGACTTGGCTGATTATATTGTAGATATTGCTAGCCGTGATGATGCTGGTCAAGTTTACAAAATATATGAGAATTATCGTAAACAGAGAATTCTTCAAGAGACACCATTGACAATCGTTTTAACAACAATGCACAAAGTAAAAGGACTGGAGTTTGATGTTGTTATAACGACGCCATCATTTGCAAGTTTGCCTTTACGTCCACATCGCGAATATGAAGAAGGTGAAAGTCCTAATGTAGATGATATAGCTGATATGGACGAAGAACGAAGACTAATGTTTGTCGCTTATACGCGTGCTAAAAAACGTTTGATTATATATAAAGCAGAACGTGAACGGGCCTTATCTCAAAGTTCTATTTATCTTGCGCCTGATTATCCTGCACTAAGATATACAGAGCCGAAACCGGGTCTGGATAAATATTACTTGTCATATACAGCCCAAAATAGAATCTTCGAGAATGTTGATTCATACGTTCTTAACCAGATAAAAAAAGATGATCCCGTTGAAATTGTAAGAGATCAATACGGCAATTATTTTATTGTTCATAAAGGTCATTACATAGGCCGTCTTTCAAGTCGGAGTACTATAAAGTATCGGGCAGAAGAGGACGGAAAGACATTATTGAAAGACTTTTTTGTCAGCAATGTTTTTGTGTGGACATATGAAGATACGCTTGCATCTGATAATGCAAATAATACGGATTTTGCTACCAGATGGTCATCTGCAGCAATACAACAAGGATATATTAATATAGTACAAATAGCAGGATTTGGTACACCAAATCCATAAAAAAGTATAAGATATGGAACAGATTAAAAATGATCTCCAGCATGTTTATGATCTTTCTGTTGAATCGTTCAACAAGAAAGAGTATTCTGCTTTTTTTCGTAATATCCGTCCTGGGATTGAGTATTTATCTCAATTTTTAATCTATGACTTCCTAGGTAATGAAGAAGAAGCTGAGGATTTGATAAATGGTGATACGTCTATTACTAAAAGTAGAGATGACAACTCATACTCTATTTCATCTTATCCAGCAAACTTCAAACCTACAGGAAGAGTATTCTGTGAGTTATTTCCGAAAGCCTACTTTTGTAAGCACCGAGACGTTACATCTAGGTATGCAAATGAAGAAAAGAAACGTATAAAACGAGGCTTGGATAGTTGTAGTGCCGAAATGTGTCGTTACTATAGCATCGCAAGCGAGATGGGTTCTCATGCAGGACGTTCAGCTATGGATGTTGAAGTTCAAGCTCGGGGATGCGCAGCATTCTTTATGGGTTTTTTGGATTATATTTCAAGTAATCGAATTGCGAGTAATGCCGCGATAGCTTTTCTGGGAAAATTTGAAAAATTTGTTTTTGGCGATGTTGATAATACAAGTGATTATCAGATTCAAATAGACAATCTTATTAAAGAGTCAGAAGAAAAAAATGCTGCTTTGTTAACTGCGCAGAAGATGCAATTGGAAGCAGAGCAAAGTAAATTACTCGCAGAGCAAAGAACAACGGAAGTCGAGTTGCGCAATAGAGAGCTGGAGGATCAGATAAAACGGTTACAAGAATTATTAAACAACCAAACTGTAATAATTGATTCGCATGATGAAAATGCCGATGAAGAAGGTATAAATGATATGGAAGCTGTTGATGCTACTGGTAGTGAATCTACTGGAGGTACATATTCTGGACGTATTAATAGTAGCCATAATTTCAGACGAATTCTTCAAGGAGCAAATGATTGGGACGTTACAGAGGAAACAATGGATGACGACCAACTTGATTTAATTGAATATACAGATGATAAATCAATGTTAGTCGCTGGTTGCGCTGGTAGCGGAAAATCTGTAATAGCAATGCATAAGGCAGAACAATTACATAAAAAAGGGCAAGATGTTATTCTTATTGCCTATACAAGATCGCTTAGCCGTTTTATGAAAAATGGAAAAGCAGACTCTTCGTTTAGGTTTTTTCATCATCATCTATGGAAATATAAATTGAAAATGCCAAAGGCAGACTATATTATTGTTGACGAGATTCAGGATTTTACAAGAGAAGAAATACAGGAGTTTATTAATGCGACCAGAAAACATTTCTTGTTCTTTGGAGATACTGCTCAATCTATATATAGACAATATGGTAAACAAACCATGACAATTGCTCAGATCGCTGCTATGACGGGGCTAAATACGTTACAACTATTCAATAACTATCGCTTGCCTCGTCCTGTTGCGAAAATAACGCAAGACTATGTTGGTGTTGATGTTCAGGAGTATAAAGAAAAGGTGTATCAGAACAAGGAAACAGAACTACCACATTTAATTCATTTTGATAATGAACAGAAACAAATCGAAGTACTTTTAAGATTAGTAAAAGACAATGTAGGAAGAAACATTGGAATCTTGTTGCCTAATAATCCAGAGGTAATTCGAATAAGTCAAGAATTTATGGATAATGATGTTGAATGTGAGTTCAAATATAATAAGGGCGATAATGATTTCGAATATGTGGATAATTTGGACTTTAATACAGTTTTACCCAAAATATTAACCTATCATAGTGCTAAGGGACTTCAATTTGATATGGTAATCCTACCAATGTATAATGGCGCAAATGACGATGAATCGAGGAAGGCACTGTATGTTGCTATGACTCGTACTATGCACTCCTTATTTGTACTGTATTCCACACAATCCTTGCTGCCGCCTTTGGATAGGGTTCCTTCTCATCTGTATCTTAAGGAATAGGTAAGAAAGAGCAGTCATAAAGGACATCACTAAAAAGTGGTGTCCTTTCATTTATAATAGGGGATCAACATTGATTTCACGTGAGCATTTTACTGAAAAGACATTTTCAAACTATTGCTGTCCGGTAAACTTCCAAACGGCACAAGAAAGCTTCCCGAAGCCCTTTAGAATAGGACTTCGGGGTTTCATTTTCAAAAAGCAAGCCCCCTAATCAAATAATGATGGTTCCGAGGGTGGGGATTTAGCTCTTTCAGCCCAAATTGCACACTCATCCTTTTGGGGATCTTCCATGAAAGCGATGAAATTGGTGTAATAACCCAAATTCGGTTTAAGAAACGCTCCTTCATGAGTTTCTTAAACCGCACACGC